>JAYELL010000038.1:79759-214385 GCA_034717495.1 Chloroflexota bacterium
GCGACACGGGGATGGGGCGACACGGCGATGGTTTGGAGCACGAAGGCGCGAAGGCTCACGAAGGGCGCGAAGGACACGGCGACCCTGCGACACGGCGACCTTGCGACGCTGCAACACGGCGACCTTGCGACGCTGCGACACGGCGACCTTGCGACGCTGCGACACGGCGTCCCTGCGACCTTGCGACATGGCGACGCTTGAATTCGCATCCTTTTGGCCGTATAATGGGAGTGGAAGGTGGCCGGCGAGTCATTGGCCTGTGAAACCCGATTATGCGTAAAGAAGCGACTCTTTACAAGAAACTCAAGAAGAGCTACGTGCAGTGCACAGCCTGCGAGCATTTCTGCGCGATCGAGCCCGGTGGCATGGGCAAGTGTGGAATCCGGCGGAACTACGATGGTGCCCTCTACCTTATGGTCTATGGTCAGGCCGCGGCACTGCACGTCGATCCCATCGAAAAGAAGCCGCTCTATCACTTTTTGCCCACCCGGTCGATTCTGTCCCTTGGAACGGTTGGCTGCAACTTCCAGTGCCAGTTTTGCCAAAACTGGTCGATCAGCCAGGCCGGCGACAAGGTAGAGCCCGGTTACGCTGGAGGAGAACAGGCCATGCCGGAGGACCTGGTGTCCTTCTGCCAGCGGCGCAACATTCCCATGCTGGCCTACACCTACAACGAACCTGCCGTTTTCTTCGAGTACGCCTGCGACACTGCCAGACTCGCGCATCAAAATGGCATTCGCAACGTCTTCGTGAGTAGTGGTTTCGAGTCGATGGACGCTCTGATGGAGATTGAGCCCTATCTTGACGCGATAAACATTGACCTGAAGGCTTTCAACGACCGCTTCTATCGGGAAGTCTGTGGAACCCGTCTGGCGCCGGTGAAACGAAACATCGAACACATTGTCCATCACACGGATATTTGGATCGAGATCACCACGCTCTTGATCCCGGGTCTAAACGACTCCGAGCCTGAGTTGCGAGAGATGGCCGCCTGGCTGGTATCGGTCTCGCCTGATCTGCCCTGGCACATTTCGGCCTTTCATCCTGCCTATAAGATGCTCGACCGGCCTCGAACGCCTCATGGAAGCCTGGTCCGGGCCTGGGAAATCGGCAAGGATGCCGGATTGAACTACGTTTATGTGGGCAATGTGCACGACCGGGACCGTGAAAGCACGCTCTGTCCCCAATGTGGCGAACGGCTGATCAGTCGAAGCTGGTACAGGGTGACGGCTCACTGGCGAAGGCCGGGTGAGTGCCATGGCTGTGGCGCCAGGATTCCCGGCATTTGGGTTTGACCATCGAGGCGAAGCGACGGAGGTGACGTGATGATACCTATAGCGCCCCGCGTCAGGCGTCCGGCAGTAGCAGGCAGCTTCTATCCAGGTGTTGCAGATAATCTAAGGGCCGAGGTGGAGGCCCAACTGAACGCCGCTATCGAGGCTGACTTGCCGCCGGTGCGTGCCCTGATTGTACCCCATGCCGGGTATCGTTTTTCGGGCCCTGTTGCTGCCAGTGGCTTTCGCCAGTTGACTTCCCGGGAGTCGGGAGGGTTACCCACCATCTTTCTTCTGGGGCCGGCCCATCACTATCCCGTTCGGGATGTGGCTTTGGCTCCATACGATCGATTCGACACGCCCCTGGGCTCCGTGCCGCAGAAGAAACAGGTGGTCGAGGATATGCTGCGAGATCCAAGAATGTATCAGCCGATCGCCAGCGCCCACGATCCGGAGCATTGCCTGGAAGTGGAGTTGCCCTTCCTGCAGATGGTGTTGGGCGATTTCGACCTGGTTGCTATGCTGTGTGGTCGAACAGATATCGATCGGGTCGCCTCCGATCTTGCTGTCCGTGTGGGACCCGACGACCTGGTTATTGTGAGTTCCGATCTGAGCCACTTTTATGCCTACGACCAGGCGCGCCGGCTGGATAGATTTTTTCTTGAGGCTGTGCTGGCAGGCGATTTCGAGCAAGCGGCTCAGGGCGAAGCGTGTGGTCTGCAGTCGATATTGATCCTGATGCGACTGGCGCAGATGAAGAACTGGCGGCCGACCCTGCTTGACTACCGCAATTCAGGCGACACCGGCGGGGATCGCTTTCGGGTTGTCGGCTATGCCGCGCTGGCTTACACAGACTAAGATGTCAGCATGTCGATATCCACGCCGCTTCGCTCCGGGACCTTGTGTCATCATGTCACAATACTATGATAATAGGAATCGTTACCATCGAACTCTATCTGCCTATGAATGGCAGCTTGAAGGGTAAACGCAGCGTCATCAAACCGTTGACCAATCGCTTGCGGAAAGACTTCAACGTGTCCGTCGCCGAGGTTGATGAGCAGGACAGTCTTCGCTCGGCTGTCATCGGCGTCGCGTGTGTTTCATCGGACAAAGCCTATGCCCATGGCCTGCTCATGCGGGTGGTGAGCAGCGTCGAGCGCTGGCGACTGGACGCCGAATTGGTCGACTACGAAATCGAATTGATAGCCTGAAGATTTGCAGCAACACGCCACAGGGGGACTACTCAGTCGGGCATACCCACGAAAAATGATGAGCAATTCAGGCCAGATTCAGCCGGGCGAATACTCTTTGCCGCCGGGATTTTGCCGGCGCATCGATAAAACCTTTGGCGAGGAGGGAAGAGAGTGGCTGGAAGGTCTTCCAGCCCTGCTGGATCGGTGTGCGCAGCATTGGTCACTGCAGCTGCTGGCGCCGTTTGAACCCCTTTCCTACAACTATGTAGCCCCGGCGATTCTTCTCGACGGCAGCCAGGCGGTTCTCAAGGCAGGTGTCCCGAACCCCGAGCTGTACAGCGAGATGGCGGCGCTGCAACTCTATGATGGCCGCGGCATCGTTGGGCTGCTGGCATACGATGCCGATCTGGGGGCCATGCTTTTGGAACGACTTCAACCCGGTTCGCCGCTGCGCCTGGTGCAGGATGACGAACAGGCAACGGCGATCGCAGCGCAGGTCATGCAGCGGTTGTGGCGGCCCGTGCCTGCCAATTATTCGTTCAAATCGGTTGGGGATTGGGCACAGGGGTTGGGCCGCTTGCGAGAGCAGTTCGGTGGTGGCACTGGCCCGTTACCGGAAGAGCTGGTGGTGTTGGCCGAAAATCTCTTTGAGGAACTCCTGAGATCGATGGGGAAAAGCGTGTTGCTTCACGGCGATCTTCATCATGACAACATCGTGGCGGCAGAGCGCTCACCCTGGCTGGCGCTGGACCCAAAGGGGATCGTGGGTGAAGCAGCCTATGAGACGGGGGCATTGCTGCGCAATCCACTGCCCTGGCTGCTGGAGCAACCCGATCCTCAGCGTGTTCTGGCGCGCAGGGTCGATCAGTTGGGCGAGTTGTTGGGTTTCGACCGCCAGCGCCTGGTGCGATGGGGGATCGCTCAGGCGGTGTTATCGGCAGTCTGGACCGTCGAGGATCACGGCACCGGTTGGCAGAGTCAGATCGCAATTGCCCGTCATCTGGCTGGCGTGATGGCGATCTAAAAACGCTGGGAAGGTCGCGTCCGTCGCGCAATGGTGCGTTCGATATTTCCTAGATATGTCGCTTTAGCCTGGCTATTCGCTGGAAGGAGCGATCGATGCGCTCGGGGCTGATGCGGCCCGCATCCACGGCGGCGCGCACGGCCTCGATGGCCTGCGTGGCGGCGTCAGGTTCGAACAGCGAGTTGTTAGCGATGGCGATAATATCCACCCCTGCCTCGATGCTCTGAAGTATGGCTTCTTCGAAGCCGAAATGCTTTCGGATGGCGCCCATCTGCATGTCGTCGGAAATGACCACACCGTCGTAGAAGAGACGGTCCCTGAGCAGGCCGGTGATGGTCGGTCGGGAGAGAGTGGCCGGGAATTCAGGATCGATGTGGCTGTTGAAGACATGGGCGGTCATCACCGAATCGGTCAGTCCTTCGGCAATCAGGTTGGCATAGGGGACCAACTCGTCCATGGACCAGGTGTCGGTGATGTCAACCATGCCCGCGTGGGAATCCCTGGTGGAGCTGCCGTGGCCCGGGAAATGTTTCAAGCAGCAGCGGACCCGTTGTTTGTGATGGGCCTGTACGAAGGCGCGGGCATGCCGGGTGACTGTCTCCGGGTCGGCGGAAAAACTGCGCCCGTACCTGGCGATGACCGGGTTGTCCGGATTGATGTTCAGATCGACCACCGGCGCCAGGTTGAGATTGATGCCGACCTGGGCCAGGGTTTTGGCCATCCGGGCCGCCTCCATCCAGGTCGCGTTGGAATCGTTGCTTTCTCCCAGGCTTTGGTGGGATTCTGTGGCCGGGAAGCCGTAACGGGGTTTTAACCGGGCTACCACGCCACCTTCCTGGTCCGCGGCTACCAGCAGGGGGATTTCGGCAGCCTGCTGAAGGGAGTCGACCAGCGTTTTCAGCTGTTCGGGTGACTGCACGTTGCGGCGATAGGACCGGCTGGGTCCGTCGTAATCGAAAAGTACCACACCGCCCAGATGATTCCCGCGGATATCGCCTATGATCGGGCTGGTGTCGTCGACGGTCAGTCCCTGGAAACCGAGCAACAACATCTGACCGATTTTGACCCGCAGACTGACCTCCGGGGTTGCCAGGGGCACTGTCAGCGCTTCGGCCTGATTTTTTGACAATGGGGTATTGGTCGCTTGAGTTACGGGCGCGACGGCTGTTTCAGCCGGACGAAGTGACTGGTCGATGTGGGAAAGCGTATCGACTGCGCAGCCGGCCAGCAGGGCCGCGCCCAATCCATGCGCTGCCACATACAAAAACGCCCGGCGGGATAGTTCTGGAGGCATTTCTCGGTTTGATTTCACACTGCCACAGGATAGCGCATTTTGTCACTGTTGGCAAAACCGCAAGCTCGGGACGCGCCTTCAGCATGACATAACCGAAATTTCTTGGGAGAATTGCTGCACCAACCTGGGAAGGATTGACCCCCTGTGCATCCGGTGGTATAGTAGCACACGTCGCGTGCGAAACCAATGCCAGGAAGCCAAATGCCAGCAGAGCAATCGATCGTTATGAACGGACCGACCCATGCCTTTGTTCGCCCACCGGGCGACTCCTACGAAAAGGCTCTGGGACAAGCGCCGGACGCAGAACCTATCGATATCAACCGGGCTCGTGCCCAACACAGTCTCTATCTCGATGCGCTGCGCGCCAGCGCCATTGAGGTTACGGTGCTGGCGGAGGCCGAGCAGTGGCCCGATTCCTGTTTCGTGCAGGATGTGGCGCTGCTGCTGCCGGCGTTGAGTATCTTGAGTCGACCTGCAGAACCCTCCCGCCAGGGTGAGGTCGATCTGATCCGTCCCTATCTTCCCGTGAGAAACCCGGTAGTTGAGATTTCTGCTCCCGGCACGCTTGAATGGGGCGACGTTTTGATCCTCGACCAGAACCTGGTCGTCGGCCTGTCGGCACGCACCAACCAGGCGGGCAGCGAGCAACTACGCCAATTCGTGGTGCCCCTGGGGCTGACGGTAGAAACATTGACAGTACCCGAGGGTCTGCACCTGCTCAGTGGTATCAACTCTCTCGGGCGGGCACCCGGTCAGGACGATGGTCCGTTTGTTGTGGTGGCCTGGCCTCTCTACGCCGATCTTGCGCAGATTCGGGGAGCTGATATTATCGTGACGCCGGATGATGAATCCGGGGCAGCCAACTGCCTGGCTCTGGGCGATACAGTCATCGTGCCGGCAGGCTTTCCCAGGACAGCGACAGCGATCTGGCGTCGGGGCTTTCGTGTACTGACCGTGCCGATAGGGGAGTTCGCTAAGTCGGATGGTGGAGTGACCTGCTTGAGTTTGCTGTCATAATTATCGATTCGCTCCCGTACGGGTGGTGAAAATTTGCACGGCACTCTGATGTAATGTAGAATTTAACGACCTTTTTCGGTCTCGCCTCAGTGAAAGGACGTCGCGATGGCAGATACGCCTCAGGGCATGGCTGAAGTGCCGGACGAACTCGATAAGAATATTCTGCTGACTACGGTTGATTTCGTTTACAACTTAAGCCGTAGCTATTCCCTTTGGCCTATGACCTTTGGTCTGGCCTGCTGCGCCATTGAGTTTATCGTCGCGGGCACAGCACGCTACGATATGTCTCGCTTCGGCATGGAAGTGGCTCGCCCATCACCTCGCCAGGCCGACCTGCTCATTATCTCCGGAACGGTCACCAAAAAAATGGTTGTGCCCATTGTGCGCCTCTACAACCAGATGGCTGAACCTCGCTACGTGCTCGCTATGGGCGCATGTGCCACTGGCGGCGGCCCCTTCAAGGAGGGCTACAACGTCGTGTCCGGTATCGACAAGTATTTGCCGGTCAGCGTGTATGTGCCCGGCTGTCCGCCCACGCCAGAGGCCCTCATCCACGGTTTCATCTCTCTGCATAACAGATTCAAGACAGAGTCGGTGCGCACGGTTCCCTGGTATCAAAAGGAATACACCGGTGAAACGCCGATCCCGGTTCTGGGCCCCGATATTATCAATACCCAGCCGCAGGCAGTCCGGCGTGTCCGCGATGTCAATATGAGACGGTTGATGGAAGCGCGGGCATCTGTTCAGCCGACGATTAGCGGCATCGCCGCCAGCGGAGATGGCGAACAGGTGCTGATCACTAACCAGGGCCTGGCACAAGACCTCACCGGCTGGAAGCTGGTCAGCGATCAAAAGGAACGGACATACGAGTTCCCGACGGGTTTCGTGCTGATGTCCGATTCAGAAGTCAACGTTTACAGTGGCCCGGAAGCGAAGACGATGACGCCCAACGACTTGGTGTGGACCAAAAAGAACGTCTGGACCGGCGATAGCGGCAGTGCATCGCTTCTCGACGCCGAGGGCAACACCGTATCCACCTTCAGTTTTTAAACGAGGGAACCATGACAGAAGGAACAGAAGGAACAGTGGAAGCAACTCTTCCTTACGACGACGTGGTACCCGGCGCGGTATTGGCCGAGGAAGAAGGACTGGATGGCATGTCCCTGGTCGTCGACCCCGACAAGATCATCGAACTCGTGACCCATTTGCGGGACGAGGAAGGTTATGATCTTCTCTCAAACCTGACGGGGGTCGACTATCTTGGCTACAAGGATCGCACCAGCGCCGACCGGTTCGAGGTAGTGTATCATCTCTACTCGACGAAAAAGGGTGGCGGTCCAAAGGTCCTCAAGGTCCGACTTCCGGAGGATGATCCGACGACCCACTCGCTGATCCAGGAGTACCCGGGCGCCAATCTTCAGGAGCTGGAGGCTTACGACCTCTACGGCATCAAGTTTGCCGGACACCCGAATTTGCGTCGCATATTGCTCTGGGAAGGCTTCGATGGCCACCCCATGCGCAAGGACTGGCAGGAGCCCTATTTCGAGGCGGAGACCAAACCTTTCAAGAGCCGCCATCCTGCAGGCAATCATAGCTGGGCCGAGGATCGTAACCCCTGGGGCGCCAACGTGCAATATTGGGAGGGTTTCGACCCCGAGACCTTTGAGGAGCCGGTGGCGATAATGCCATTGGAACGCCATGCTGGAAACGGTGTGTCGGGCGCTCTCAAGACCGACCGCCTGGTCGTCAACATGGGCCCGCAGCATCCCAGCACCCATGGCGTGTTTCGTATGATCGTGGAACTGGAAGGGGAAACCATTACGGCTTTGGAGCCAGAGATGGGCTACCTTCATCGCAACCACGAAAAGATCGGTGAGCGCAACACCTATTTGATGAACATGCCCTATACCGATCGGCTTGATTATATCACTTCTATGTCCAACAATCTGGCCTACGCGGTCGCTGTCGAAAAGTTGCTGGATGAGAGATTTACCCCGCCGGAACGGGCCGAGTACCTGCGGGTGATCATGGCTGAATTGACCCGCCTCGTCAATCACCTTTTTGCCATCGGTACCTTGCTCAATGACCTGGGCGCGTTCTTCACCCCTTTGCTCTACACGGTGCGAGAACGGGAACATTTGCTGGATATGTTTGAGTGGGTGTCTGGCAGCCGCATGATGTGCAATTACATGCGTTTTGGCGGCGTTGCCAGCGATGTGCCGGATGGATGGCTCGAGCAGTGCCGGGAACTCGTTACCAACCGCCTGCCGGCCAAGATCGATGAGTTCGATCGGCTGCTGACCGACAATGAGATCCTCCAGGTTCGTTGTGTCGGCACCGGCTATCTGTCACCGGAGGATGCGGTGGCACTGAGCTGCACGGGCCCCCAACTGCGTGGCTGTGGTGTACCCTACGACGTTCGAAAGGCCGAACCCTATTCTATCTACGACCGTTTCGACTTCGATGTGGTTTCCTACAGCGGTGGCGATGTCTACTCCCGCTATCTGGTGCGCCTTGGGGAGATGCGCCAGAGTCTGCGCATTCTCGAGCAGGCGCTGGATCAGATACCGGAAGGGCCAGTCTTGCCCCCCAAGGGTGGTGGATACATTATTCGTCCTCCGGCAGGCGATGTCTACGGGCGAATCGAGTCGCCCAAAGGGGAATTGGGCTTTTATCTCGTGTCCAACGGCAAGGGCAACCCGTGGCGTTATCGGGTCCGGCCGCCATCCTACATCAATTTGAATGCACTGGCACCTATGTGCATTGGTAGCAAGATTGCCGACTCGGTTATTATCCTGGGTGGCATCGACATCGTGCTGGGCGAGGTAGACCGCTAGATCATTCTGCGAGGTCAATCCGGTCGGGGATTCACGGAGGACTCATGTTTGGAACTGGATTACTGAAGGGCTTGAGCGTTACCATCAAGCGTGCGGTGGAAACATACGTCGACGACGTAAAAGCGATTCCCAGCCGCTATGCCTACGGTCGCGATATGATCAGGCAGGGTTCTGATGAAGAAGGCATTTATACGATCCAGTACCCGGAAGAGAAGCGCCAGTTGCCGGAGCGTTTTCGTTATCTTCCGATGCTCATCCATGAGACGTCCGCTGATGAGGATCGTTGCACGGCCTGTGGAATCTGCAGCAAGGTCTGTCCTCCGCAATGTATCTGGATTATCCGTAGCAGCGATGAAAAGGGCAAACCTGTGCCCAAGCCGGCTGAATTTTTTATCGATACCTCCATCTGCATGAGCTGTGGCTTTTGCGCCGAGTTTTGCCCATTCGATGCTATCAAGATGAACCATGATTACGAGTTAGCGGTCTTCGAGCGCTATCCGGATATGGTGTACAATCTTGAGGAACTGACGGTTCCCGTCGAATACTATGCAGCCATCTATCCGACGCAATATGCCGCCGAGGAAGAGCGGCGCGCCGAGGAAGAAGCCAAAAAAGCTGCCAAGGCCGCCAAGAGGAAAAAGCCTGCAGCTCCAGCTGCCAGGGCCGCGTCCGGAGCAGCAGCAGCCAGCAAGGTGGCCGCAAAACCGGCCCCACACACCTCCGGGCTCAGCCCCGAGGAATTGGAAAAGCGCCGGGAAGAGGCCAAGGCGCGGGCAGCTGCCCGCAAGGCAGCCGCAGCGGGTGAGGCGGAAGAAGCCAAGGCTGAGTCTGAACCCCTTGCTGCCCAGTCGCAGACTTCCGGGCTCAGTCCCGAGGAGCTGGAAAAGCGCCGGGAAGAAGCCAGGGCACGAGTGGCCGCCCGCAAGGCCGCTGCCGCGGGAGAAGTCCTCGATGTGGACAAAAAAGCGGTCGCGCCGGAACCGGTTACCGTTGCCGTCACCTATGGCAAGGTTCTGGGACCAAAGGCGCGGACCTCGGGCACATTGAGCTACGAAGAACTGGAAAAACGCCGGGCGGCGTCCTACGCGCGCTACAAGGCTCGAAAAGGCGACGATGCCAAGGTTTTGCCACATTGATGGCGCCTCTGCAAGAGAGATCATAAACGATTGCGCGAACCGATTTTCCAACAGATGGATGGGTGCCGAGGAGTCTGGCGTTAAGCAATAGAACCGGCTCCTCGCTGCTTTTTTGCAAGTAGTTCGGACGATCTGGACAGAGCGTTTGAGGAGGACACCGATGTCACTTATATTTACACTTCACGGCCACGCATGTTTCACCCTGGCGAACGACGGGGCCACACTGCTGGTGGACCCCTTTATCACAGACAATCCGGCGGCAATGGTAGCGTCCGAAGACCTGGCGGCAGATTTCATTTTTGTCTCCCATGGTCATTTCGATCACCTGCCAGACGCTGCTGATATCGCCAAACGAACCGGCGCTACCGTTTTCGGCACCGTTGAGGTGACCAGTTGGATCGCAGGTCACGGTGTGGAGAAGGTTCACGGCATGCAGCCTGGTGGTTCATTCCAGTTTCCCTTCGGACGCGCGAAGTTGACCATCGCCCATCATGGTTCCATCTTGCCCGATGGCAGCTATGGCGGCGTCGCGGCCGGGGTCATCATCGATATCGGTGGCAAGCGGGTTTACTATACCGGCGACACTGCCTTGAGCTACGACATGAAGCTCTACGGGGAAGAGGGAATCGATGTGCTGATCCTGCCCATTGGCGATAATTTCACCATGGGTCCTGAGGATGGCCTGCGCTGTGTCAAGTTTGTCGATCCCAAGGTGGTCATCCCGCTCCATTACGACACCTGGCCACTGATCGAGCAAAACGTGACAGCCTTTGCGGAAGCGGTGGAAGAGCAGACCGGCGCCCGTTGCATAGCGGCGGCTGTCGGGGAAGAAGTTGCCTTGTAACCGGCTTGCGACTGGCAGCCAGATGGCTGCGTTTTTTTGACGATTCCTGTGCAATGTGGCACGCGCATTATCCGACGAGGTGCCAAATGGCAAGCATGTTTCCAAAAGCTGAAATTCTTTTCCCGTTCACGTTGATTCCCGCGCTGAAAGACCTGCGAGGGCCCAAGTGGGCGGAATTGGTGGGCCAGGTCTCCAGGTTGCCGCAGACCCATCCGGACAGCCTGGCCTTCTGCCTGATGATGGTTGAACTCGATGGTTGCCTGAATTGTTATGCGGGCAGCTACAAGTTCATGCGAGGCTGCGCCGCGTGCGCTCGCCAGACTATCACACAGTTCAAGGGCAGCGATGCTGCTTTGTTGCGTCTGTTCCAGCAGGCCCAG
This sequence comes from Chloroflexota bacterium, assembly GCA_034717495.1. Taxonomy (NCBI): domain Bacteria; kingdom Bacillati; phylum Chloroflexota; species Chloroflexota bacterium. The sequence continues at coordinate 90,759 of JAYELL010000038.1, forward strand.
CAGGCCGTCCAGGAATACCAGGTTTCAGGCCAGTACACCCCTTTGGATGATCGGGAGACTGAAGAGGTCGCGTAATGGTGGTCACTTCTGCGGCATCATTTCAATCGGCTGCCCTTCTGTATGGCAGGAAATTCTGGCAATCGGGCAACAGGTATGACTGAGCAAGCGCACGTCGGCATCGTAGGTGCCGGCATTGCCGGCCTTACGGCCGCATTTGACCTGTCGAAAAAAGGTTATCGGGTAACGGTTCTGGAAAGCAGCCATCGAGTTGGTGGGCTGGCAGCTGGCTTCAAGGCCTCCAATTGGGATTGGCCTCTGGAGGAGTTCTACCATCACATCTTCACCGGTGATGAAGCGATCCTCAACCTGGCCGGGGAGATCGGTAGTTCCGTCTTTTTCCGTCGTCCCGTGACGTCCATGTGGTTCGAGGGCAAGGCCTATCCTTTCGATAGCCCGATGCGCGTGTTGAGCTTTCCTCACCTGGGATTTGTGGACAAGATGCGCATGGGCCTTACGATCGCGTATCTGCGCTACCTGACCCGCGACTGGAAGCAGCTCGAAACGACGACCTCGGATCGTTGGCTGCGAAAGCAGATGGGGAATCAAGCCTACGAAACCTTGTGGCAGCCTATGTTACAGGGAAAATTTGGCGATCACTACGATGAGGTCAACCTGGCCTGGTTCTGGGCGAGAATGGTAAAACGCAGCCCCAGCCTTGGCTATTTCGAGGGAGGATTCCAGACGTTTGCCGATCGTTTGGCTGATGCCTTGCTGGATCGGGGCGGGCAGATTCGAACCGATACCAGGGTGAGTCACATTGTTCGATCCAATGGCGGTTGGCAACTGCAATCCGCTGATGGCGATGACGACTCAGAACCCTTTGACGCCGTGGTTGCGACGGTGCCCCCTTATCTGCTGGCGCGCATCGTACCCGGCCTTCCGGCGGACTACCTGGCGGGATTGCAGCAGTTGCAGTCGATGGGGGCCGTTGTCATGACAATGGCCGTGGACCGGCCAATTACCGACGGTCACTATTGGATTAACCTGCCCAAGGCTGCTGGTTTCCCCTTTCTGGCCTTCGTGGAGCACACCAATTACATCGATTCCGAGCATTATGGCGGCGACCATGTAATCTATTGCGGTGATTACCTGGATGTCGATCATGCCCATTTTTCCATGAGCGACGAGGAACTGCTGGATGCATTTTTGCCCGGAATTAAACGGCTGCGACCCGACTTTGAGCGCAGCTGGATTCGTCAATTTTGGGTACACAAGGCGGCCTACGCCCAGCCTGTGCCCCCTGTCAACTATTCCCATCAGATTCCGGACCTGAGAACGCCGCTAACCGGGCTATACTTCGCCAGCATGAGCCAGGTGTACCCCTGGGACCGGGGCACCAACTACGCGGTTGACATCGGTCACAGAGTAGCCGGACTGGTGCAGGATGATCTGCGAAATCAAAACCAAGAGAGGTAGCATATTTTATGACGACAAGTGATAGCAAAGAAAACGGACATGTAACCGAAACTGAGGTGTTGGCTGCCCTGAGCAACGTCATCGAACCTGAACTGCACAAGGATCTGGTTACCCTGAACATGATCAGGGACATTCAGATCGATGGCGGACAGGTGGCGTTTACCATCATGTTGACGACTCCCGCGTGCCCCTTGCGCGGGAAGATGGAGGAGGAAAGCATGGCGGCTGTATTGGCCATGCCAGGCGTCGAGTCGGTAAAGGTCAACTTCGATGCCAACGTGCGGCAAGACAGTCGAATTGCGGGTCAACTGCAAATACCTGTCAAAAACATCATAGCCGTTGCCAGCGGTAAGGGTGGCGTCGGAAAGAGCACCGTCGCGGTCAACCTGGCGGTTGCCCTGGCCCAACAGGGCGCCAAGGTCGGTATCCTGGATGCCGATATCACTGGCCCCAATATTCCCATGATGATGGGTCTAACCCGGGATAGTTTGCCTTCGCCTGAGGATGGCAAACTGGTTCCCCCCGTTGCCTACGGTGTTGAAGTCATCAGTATGGGTTTCCTGATTCCGCCCGGGAAGGCTGTGATCTGGCGCGGACCCATGCTGCATGGCGCCATTCGCCAGTTGTTCACCGATGTGGCTTGGGGCGAGCTCGATTATCTGATCGTCGATATGCCGCCCGGCACTGGTGATGCTACGCTCACACTGGCCCAATCGGTGCCGGTAACCGGTGGCATTATTGTATCCACGCCGCAAAATGTGGCGCTGGATGATGCGCAGAAAGGGCTTGCTGCCTTCGAGCAACTGCAGGTGCCGATACTGGGCATCATCGAAAATATGGCCGGGGAGGTGTTCGGCGAGGGTGGTGCAGAGCGGGCGGCCGAGCAATTGCATGTGCCATTCCTGGGCCGGGTCTATCTTGACCGGACCATCCGGGAAGGCAGCGATGCCGGATGGCCGATCGTGGCTGTCCATCCTGACAACGAGCAGGCCCAGGCCTTCAAAAACCTGGCGCAAGCTGTTGCTGCCCGGATTAGCGTAATGAGCTTCCAATCGGCTCCCGAGTTGAAGATAATTTAGTACCTTTTGAGTCAGATTCTTGCACACTGGGCAAGGAGATTATCCGCGAACCTAACAAGGAAGTACCGCAAACCTGAAAAGAAAAAAACATGACCGTAGCGCTGTCCTGAGTGTAGCCTAAGGGCAAACGTAGATCAATCAATAAAGAAGATCAGCGAAAACCTGCGCCGAAGGTCTGCGTAATCAGCGTTCTCCTGGCTTGTCCAGGTTAGGTTATTCCCAGCGATTCTCGATATGACGAAATTGGGCGCTGGAGTCGAGCCAGTGCGTAGCCCCCGTTTCGTCAGAGCGTCGGAGCGTCGGAATGTCAGGATGTCGCCAGGGCAGGCCATTCTGTCTGTCATTGCGACGCTACGCCAGCACGCTAGCAAGCGGTGCGTGAGCTAGCTAGGTAGGCCCGATCCCTCATCTACCTCGGCGGCGGTTGTGCGTGGGGCAAGGGCCGTGGCAATCCCAGAGTCCCTGCCCAATCCAACCTTACTTGACTGAAGAATGTTTGAGATCGCCGTCCACGAATAGGGCCACGAATACACGAACAGGGCAGATGCAGGGTCACTGCATTCGTGGATGGCCAGCTTCGGCCAGGGACGCGGAGTCGGAATGTCGGAAGGGCAGAATGTCAGAGTGTCGGAGTATCGCTGTGTCGCCGTGTCGCCCTTCTCCCCATCTCCGCGTCCCCGCGTCGCTCTATCCCCGTGTCCGACCCCGGAACTGACCACTATCCACGATCCACCAATCCCTCAGCCACCAGCTCCACCACATCCTTGACCTCGATGCCTTGATCAGCCTGTTTAGAGGCGTCGGTAAGCATGGTGAGGCAGAAGGGGCAACCGACGGCGATCGTCTTGGCGCCCGTGGCCGCGGCTTCCTCGTAACGACTTTCGTTGACTGCCTTCTGACCCGGTTCCTCTTCCTTCCACATCTGCGCACCACCCGCACCACAGCAGAAGGATTGGCGTCCCTGGCGTTTCATCTCCACCAGATCGCCGCTGACCCCCTGCAGCACCTGGCGGGGTGGGTCCAGGATATCGTTCTGCCTTCCCAGGTAGCAGGGGTCGTGGAATGTGACCGGGCCGCTGCTTGCCGGTCCAGACTGGATCTTGCCTTCGAGCATCAGATCGGCAATCAACTGGGTGCTGTGGATCACATCGTACTGACCGCCATATTGGTGGTATTCCTTGCCCAGGACATGCATGCAGTGGGGGCATGTAGTGACGATACGCGAAACATCGAACTCATCGAGGACTTCGATGTTGCTGAGTGCCAACTCCCAGAAGAGAGCTTCGTTGCCAGACCGGCGGGCCGAGTCGCCGGTGCAGTTTTCCATCTCGCCCAGCACGGCAAAATTCACCCCGGCAGCCTTCAGGATGGCAACAAACGCCCTGGCTGTCTTCTGGGCGCGCATGTCGTAGGCGGGCGCGCAACCGACCCACCATAAGATGTCGAACTCGGGATTGTCTTCCACGGTCGGAATGTCCAGATCGCTGGCCCAGGCCATCCGGTCTCCCCGGGCCAGGTTCCAGGGATTGCCAGAGCGTTCCATGCCCCGGAAGGCCTGCTGTAATTCATGGGGAAACTGGCTTTCCATGAGCACCTGGTTGCGGCGAATATGCATGATATCGAACATGGGCTCATTGCCCACGGGACAGATCTCAATGCAGGCGCCGCACGCTGTGCAGGCCCACAGCGCGGAGTCACTTATGGCGTAGGTCAGTAGCTGCTCCGAGTCGTCGCCAGCCGCCAGTTCATTGACATGAGCATTGATGTAGTAGCGTTTGTTGATCTCCAGCGCCGAGGGCGATAGCTCCTTGCCAGTCAGATAGGCGGGGCATTCATCCTGACAGCGGTTGCACATGATGCAGGCATAGGCATCCAGGATGTGGGTCGAGGGCAGCTGTTCCAGCCTGGCCGCGCCAAACTGCTCGATTTCCTCATCTTCAAAATCCATCGGTTCCAGTTCGCCCAGCGAGCTTCGTCGGGGATGAGTCAGGAAATTGAACCCCGACATGATCAGGTGGACGTGCTTGCTGCGGGGAAAGTAGGGGATGAAAGCCAGGATCAGGCCCAGAGCAATCCACCAGGAGAGGTGTTGCAGCAGCGTCAGGGTTGAGTCGTTGAATCCGGACCAGAGAGAAGATGCTGCGCTGGCAAAAGGCTGCCAGGAATCTCCCATGCCCTCCATGGCAAGGCCGAAGCTGACCCCCAGAAATCGAAAGCCCACGTGCAGGATGATGAACACCCCGACGATCAGAGAATCGCGGCGCACGGCCCCCTGCCTGACCTTCTCCATGAGCTTGACATTGTCGCGGATTTCCAAGTCTTTGCTGTGGAAGACAAACCGGCGCAACAGGAAGTAGATCATGCCGACGATCACGGCAACGCTCAAGAGATCGGCCAGAAGACGAAACAGGTTGCCAACGAGCCCCTGGCCCAGGAAGTGCACGCCAAAGAAGCCCTCGACGATATCTCCCAGGTTGACCAGAAAATAGAAGATAAAGCCCCAGGCGACCATAGCGTGAAAGAAGCTGGAGACAAACCGGGTATCCCAAGTTGGCTTCAAGAGGGCCCAGTCTGACAGGGCTTCGCCGACGCGGGATCCCATATCATGAGGAGGGAAGTCTCCCTGGCCACGATTGATGATTTGCCAGATCCTGCGGAAACCCTGATAGCCGTAATAAAGGGAAACAACGGCCGCCAGAACGAACAGGATCATCTCAATGATGGACAGTTGGAACATGGGGTTGGCTCCTCTAATTGTCAATTGGTGAATGGCCAATAGTCAATTGTTAACGGCAGAGAGCAGGTGAAAGACTGTTGACACCGATTATACAGGCGAATGGCAGAGGCGACAAGCGATGTGACGCGGTGCGTCAATTTGTGTACAAAAAAGGGCTTGCCTACAGGCATCATTTCGGGTAAACTGTGTCCATGGACGATCGAAGCCAAGCCTACATTTACATTGTACGCTGTGCCAACGGCAACTACTACACCGGGTGGACTACCGATGTTCAGCGCCGGGTGAAGCAGCACAACGCCGGGCGCGGGGCGCGTTATACGCGACAGCATGGCCCGGTCGAACTCATTTACTGGGAGGTCCTTCCTGACCGCAGCGCGGCCATGAAACGTGAGGACGAGATCAAACGCAAGGGACGCCAGTACAAGGAACAGATTATCATGGAGAGCGGTCCTGATTGGGCGGCCGGCGCTGGCCGGCAGCAGGATGGCGACTAGCGGCTTCGGCGGCATGCCTTCGGCATGACACCGACAAGGCCGAAGGCTCGTTGTGAACCAAGATCATTCAGGAAGAGGCTGATATGTACCTGTACATGTTCCGCGTGTTGCACAAGGAGGGATAGACGATGTCGTTGGTTCTTCGCCGCCCGTTGATCGCCCTGTCTCACAACAGGCAACTACAGGATCTTATTGTCGGCTTTCCTATTAGCCGGCGTATGGCGCGTCGGTTTGTGGCGGGAGAGAGCTTGCCTGAGGCCATCGACGTGATAAAACAGGTCAATGCCAGAGGGCTGCTTGCCACGATCGACTATCTTGGCGAAAATGTTTTCATGGAGGGGGAATCCCGGGTCAACGCCGACGAATACGTCCGGATCCTGCAGGCCATCGATGACAGCAACGTCAATGCCAATGTCTCGATCAAGCTGACTGCCATGGGGCTGGCCATCGACGACGGGCTCTGTTACGAAAACGTGCGTTTGATCGTGCAGTGGGCCGCAGAACTGGGCAATTCGGTGCGGATCGATATGGAGGACTCCCCTGTCACAGATCGCACCCTGGCCATCTATCGCCAGTTGCGAGAGGATTTCGACAACGTGGGCACGGTCATTCAGAGCTATCTTTTCCGCAGCCAGGCAGATGTGGCACAGCTAACGCGGGAGGGCCTGGCCAACTTGCGGCTGTGCAAGGGCGCCTATGACGAACCGCCCGAGGTGGCCTTTCCCCGGAAGGGGGAGGTGGATCGCAATCTGGAGGTGCTCATCAAGGCCATGTTGGAAGGGCAGTCGGATTACGATGGCACCTACGTTGCCGTGGCGAGCCACGATCACGCGATCATCAACTGGACCAAGGCCTTTGCCTTTCACAGGGGAATTACCCCGGATCGCTTCGAGTTCCAGATGTTGTACGGCATCCGGCGCGATCTTCAGCAAGCGCTGGTCGATCAGGGCTATCGGATGCGGGTATACATCCCCTATGGCACTGCCTGGTATCCCTATTTCATGCGCCGATTGGCGGAGCGGCCGGCCAATCTGCTTTTCTTCCTGCGCGCCCTGATGGGTGATTGACGATTTGCCCCACCAAACTGCGATTGCCCTTATCAGCTGTTTGAAAAGGGGTCGAAGATCTCCCCAGGCCGCTCGAAAGCTGCAATTTAGGCATGGAAGTCGGTGGCCTGATGCTGCGAAGCACACTTTGAAGACCCAACAAGCCCATGGACAAGACTGTTTAAACAGTTTCTGAGAACGAGAATAGTGCTTGACAAGCGGTGTGAAGCTGATTACAATGGGAAATGAAATTCGGCTTCGTTTGTCCCTCAGATGTCCGCGTGGGACATGTGTTTTACTTACTCTTCCCCGCGACCTCTGGCAACCAAAGGAGGTGTCCCAAAAGAGACTTTCAGCAAAAAAACGTTCGTGATTAGTTGGCTGCTGGGTTCGGGTTCCCTTCCTCGCCCACCCCTCACCGGATCCGACGACCAGCCTGCGACAGCGAAGAGAGGGGTTCTTCCATTTCTGTTTTTCCATCACACCATGTTTCGATTCTCAAGGAGGAGAACGTCATGAAAACTAAACTTGGGCTCAGTCTTTCCTTGCTTGTGTTGCTCTCTTTGATCATGAGTGCCTGCGTGGCTGCACCGCCGCCCCAGGTTCAGGTGGTCAAGGAGACCGTGGAGGTTATCAAGGAGGTTCAGGTTCCCGCCGAACCCGATGCCAAACCCTATGAGGGTGTAGAGATCAACATCCTGACCTTCACCGGCCCCCAGATTGCCGAGCCTTTGCAGCGCCGTGGTCCCGATTTCGCCGAGTTGACAGGCGCTCAGGTCAACGTGGTCGTCGTTCCCTTCAGCGATCTGTATCAGAAGATTCTCACCGACGTCGCTACAGGCACGGACTCCTTCGACGCCTGGGTGTTTGCTCCCCAGTGGATGGTGGACTTTATCGTGCCCGGCTATGTTGAGGACCTGACCGAAAAAATCGCCAATGACCCTGATCTGGAGTGGGATGATGTGGCTCCCTTCTTCCGCAACTTCAGTGCCAGCTACCAGGGTAGCATCTATACCATTCCGTTGGATGGCGATTTCCACATGGGCTATTACCGCACCGATCTGATCGATGAACCGCCCACAACCTGGGACGAATACCTGGCAATCGCCGCGGAGTTCCATGGCCAGGACCTGAACGGAGACGGCGATCCCGACTATGGCTCCTGCATCTCCAAGAAACGGGGCGCCCAGGCCTATTGGTTCATTTACGATATTGCTGCCTCGATGATCCAGAGTCAGGGCACCAGCCAGGGTACCTTCTTCGACACCGAGACCATGGAGCCGTTGGTGAAAAACGAAGCCTTCGCCAAGGCTCTGGAAATCAACATGGCCACCACCGAATTCGGTCCTCCCGATGAGCTGAACCTGGACGTGGGCGACACCCGCAGCCTCTTCACCTCTGGCCGCTGTGCTCTCTCCCTGGATTGGGGAGACATCGGCACACTGGCCATCGATCCTGACACCTCCGTCGTACAGGACAAGACCGGCGCGATGATCTTGCCCGGTTCCACCGAGGTGTTGGATCGAGAGACCGGCAAGTTGGTGCCCTGCGACGACGAGACATGCCCCTACGCGATCGATGGTGTGAATCACGCGCCTTTCGCTGCCTTTGGTGGCTGGTCGGGCGGCATCAACGCGGCGGCCGACGATCTCGTCAAGGCCGCAGCCTACGACTTCTTCTCCTACATGGCCCAGCCTGCACAGGCCAATGTGGACGTGACCATCGGGTTGACCGGTTTCAACCCCTACCGGACTTCCCAGTTCCTGAATCGCAAGGGTTGGGTGGAAGCGGGCATGAGTCCTCAGGCCGCTGCCGACTATCTGGGCGCCATCGAGGGTAGCCTGGCCAGCCCCAATATGGTGCTCGATCTTCGCATCCCGCAAAACCAGCGCTACCAGCAGGTGGTGTTGGACCAGGCGGTGAGTCAGTTCATGGCTGGCGAGATCACGGCCGAAGAGGCCATGGAACAGATCTACGTTGGCTGGGAGGAGATCACCGAGGAATTGGACCGCGAGGACCAACTCAAGGCTTACACTGGCACGTTGGGCGCCGAATAACAACCCTCCACCGGGCGAGTCTCAGCCTAGCATTGAGCGCAGGGTGAAGGCTTTCCCTCTTCCCGGTGTCGCATGGCTCGAAATTCGGGCCATGCGACACCGGTGCCACTGCGGATCAAACCGGCAATAAAATGAGAAGCGGGCCTGCTTATGACAGTCGATGACAGATCATCGGAGCTGACGACAGCAAGGAGTGATCCAGGGATGGAACAACCTGGATTATGGGGGCGGGTTCAGAGGCGATTCGAGGGGTCTGCCAACAGTGTTTTCATCTGGCCAGCCATTCTGATGGTTCTGTTCTTGTCCATCTTTCCTCTGATCATCTCTCTTTACCTGGCCTTCTCACGCCTGAAGTTTGTGCCCGGTGGCTTCGAAATCAAATTCGTTGGTCTGGCCAATTTCCGAAAGCTCCTGGTTGGCACCGAAAAAAACCATTTCCTGGGCAAGACCAGCCATCCATCCCTGCTGGGTTGGCTGTTGTTCGTACTCTTCGTGGGCTTGCTTTTATTATTCCTCCTCCGGTATATCAGGGGAAGTGAGTTTTCTATCGGGGGGCTGATCTTCCGTGGGGTGATTGTCGCCGTCCTGACCCTCTTTGCCTGGCTGGTGATTCAGACACTTTCGCCTGGGGGCCGTCCAGGAACCATGGTGATTACCTGGGTGTATGTCTTCGTCGGGATTGCGATCCAGTATACGCTGGGCTTGGGGTTGGCCCTGCTGGTCACCCAGCCGTTGCCGGGCAGGCGTTTCTTTCGGGTTGTGTTCCTATTGCCGATGATGATCACACCGGTCGGTGTGGCCTATATGTTTCGCATGATGACCGATACCGACAAAGGTCCCTTGCAACCGATTTGGCAGGCAATGGGGCTTGGGCTTTATTCCTGGGTGACTGATCCCTGGGGCGCGCGCAGTGCCGTCATGATCGGTGATATCTGGCAATGGACGCCCTTCATGTTCATCGTGTTGCTGGCTGCGCTCGAAGCCCAATCGATCGAGCAGCGGGAGGCCGCTCTGGTCGACGGCGCCAATCGCTGGCAAATCCTGCGCAACATCACCATGCCCCAGATCTTTCCCGTGAGCCTTACATTAGTGTTGATCCGCATGATCGAAGCCTTCAAGATCGTCGATCTTCCCAATGTTTTGACCAATGGAGGACCGGGCACTGCTACCGAGTCGTTGACCTTGCATTCGTGGATTTCGTGGCGAACCCTGGATATCGGCGGTTCGGCGGCCATTGCTTATTCCTTGCTTCTGGTGGTCACCTTCTTTGGCATCGCCTATGTCAATATCCTGCGCACCCGGGTCGCGGAGTGACTCAGTCATGTTTGAGAGAATCTTTAAGTCCAAGTCGGTGTTGAGTATGTCTCCCATTGAGATGACTCTCTCCTACATCCTGTTGATCGGTTGGGCCATCGTATGCCTGTTCCCCATCTATTGGCTGGCGGTCACGTCGCTGAAACTTCCGATCGATGTCAACATGGGACCCTATTATGTTCCCTTTGTTGATTTTGAGCCCTCGGGCCACGCATGGGAGTACATCCTGGCTGGCGACCTGGCCCGTGATACCCGGCGCAACTATGCCAATACGGTTGTGGTCGCGTCGGTCAGTGCTGTCATCGCCCTGATCCTGGGTACGGCTGCTGCCTACGCGTTGACTCGCTTCGATTACAATCCAAAACTTGGTGCAATCGGTCTTTTCATTCTCTGCCTGGCACTGGGCATTATCCTGGTCGTTATTGGCGTGCCCTGGCTTCTGGCCCTGGTATTGATCATTGCTCTGTTTATCATCTTGCTGCAAACGATCGGCAAACGTTTCAAACGCTCATTGGGAAACAGCGATATCGCTTTCTGGCTGATCTCACAGCGCATGTTGCCACCGGTGGCTGTCGTCATACCCATTTATATCATGTTCCAGTTCCTGGGCAACGCGATTGGTGTGAGGCTGCTGGATACCCGCTTTGCCCTGATAATCACTTATATTGCCGTCAATCTGCCAATAGTAATCTGGCTGATGCGCGACTATTTTTTGACCATTCCAATCGAGTTGGAGGAGTGTGCTGCCATCGATGGTGCCTCTCGTTATAGAACGTTCGTGTCAATTGTCCTGCCTCTTTCATTGCCTGGATTGGTCGCCACGTTTCTGTTTATTCTCGTCTTCGCCTGGAACGAGTACCTGTTGGCGCTTTTTCTGTCGGGCGCGAAATCTCAAACCCTGCCCTTGACCGTGGCAGCTCAGAACGCTACCCGGGGTCCCCAGTGGTGGTACATGTCGGTGCTGATCCTGATCATGATCATTCCGGTTATCCTGATCGCTATAGCCCTGGAACGGTTTATCGCTCGCGGCCTGTTGGTGGGCGCTGTTAAGGGCTAGGAATGGGTGACACGGCGACACGGCGATACGGAGACGCTGCGATGGGGCGACGCGGCGACGCGGCGACGCGGTGACACGGCGATCCTGCGACACGGAGACAGAGGGTCAGAAAAAACCTGATACGGCGTCTCCGGGACTCTGAGACTCTGATACTCCGGAACTCTGAAACTCTGAAACTCCGACCCTGCGACACTTTGACATGATGACATAATGACATTCTGCCTCTGCAACCCATGAACTGCCAATACATCCTCGCCCACGACCTGGGTACGACAGGCAACAAGGCCACTCTTTTTGCTTCCGATGGCACTGTCGTCGCCTCAACTTTCGTCGGCTACGAGACCGATTACCCCCAGCCGAACTGGGTGGAGCAGGATCCTGCCGACTGGCGGGAGGCACTGTTTGGTGCCACTCGCAGGTTGCTCTCCGAGTCAGGGGTGAACCCGGGCGAGGTTGCCGTGGTGAGTTTCAGCGGACACATGAATGGCGCCCTGGTGGTGGACGCCGCTGGCGTGCCGCTGCGCCCGGCCATCATCTGGGCGGATCAGCGAGCCACAGACCAGGAGTGCTTTATCAGAGACCGCTGCGGCAACGACGAAACCTACCGGGTAACTGGCAACCGCGTCAGTCCGGCCTACACCGCGGCCAAGCTGCTCTGGATAAAGGACAACCAGCCGGAAGTTTTTGGCAGGATTCACAAAGTTCTGCAAGCCAAGGATTACGCGGCCTTTCTTTTCTGCGGAGTTCTGGCGACCGATTACTCCGACGCTTCGATGACCCAGCTGCTGGATCTGGAAGAGCTAACATGGTCAGGGGACCTGCTGGATCGCCTGGAGTTGGACGAGTTGTTGCTGCCAGAGCTGCATACCAGTGCCACCGTAATTGGTGAAGTAACGGTTGAAGCAGCCAGCGCTACCGGGTTGCGAGCCGGGACACCGGTGGTGATCGGCGGCGGGGATGGCGCCTGTGCCTCTGTCGGTGCAGGATCGGTGCGGGATGGCGAGGTCTACAACTATATTGGCTCTTCCTCGTGGGTGGCGCTAACGACGGATAAGCCGGTTCTTGATCCCCTCCAACGCACCTTTAACTTCGTTCACCTGGATCCATCGTTGTATGGTGCACTGGGAACTACGCAGACGGCAGGCGGCGCCTACGATTGGTTTGAGCGCCTGGTCAGGGTCAATGCAGAGCAATATCCCCAATATGCCACTCTCGACGGGCTGGCAGCCGGCGTGCCGCCCGGGAGCCAGGGTCTGCTCTTCCTGCCCTATCTTCTGGGCGAACGCAGTCCTCACTGGAATCCCCTGGCCCGCGGCGCTTTTGTCGGCCTGGCCATGTCCCATGGGCGCCCTGAGTTAGCCCGCTCTGTTCTGGAGGGCGTTGCCTTTAATCTGCGCCATATCCTGGACGTTCTGCGCGTTCAGGGAGTCGCGATCCCCGAAATGCGTTTGATTGGCGGCGGCGCCAAGAGCAAGCTGTGGCGACAGATTCTTGCGGATGTGTATGCACTTCCTGTGGTGCAATTGCAGTTGCCGGCCCAGGCGACCTCGCTTGGTGCTGCCGTCGCCGGCGGTATTGGCGTTGGGCTGTTTCCAGATTATACTGTGGTCCAGGACCTGGCGCCCGCGATCTCGCGGGTTTATCCCGACCCCGATGCTGTTGCCATTTACGAAGGACTATTCCCGCTGTTCAAAAAGACCTATTGTCTGTTGGAACCGGTATTCCAAGAATTGGCCACGTTCGCGCGTCAGGCCATCGAGTAGGAGGAGTTATGCCCTGGGAAACCATCCTTCATCTGCACGACTGCCATTTTGGTGACAGGGATCGGCTACTTGCCGAACACGAGGATCTCTCCGCAGGGACCTTCCGCTATCGCACTGGCGTGGCAGCATTGATCTTATCCAACCGGGTCGGGACCATTACCGTGCTACCCTTTCAGGGCCAGCAGATCTGGGACGCCGAGTACTATGGACGGGCGTTGACGATGAAATCCATGTTCGACGTCCCCTTCCCGACCACGGATTATCTGCGCACCTACGGCGGTTTTTTGTTACACTGCGGCGCGACTGCCATGGGGGTGCCATCGGCCAAGGATACCCATCCCTTGCACGGAGAACTTCCAAATGCCCCTTACCAGTCGGCTCGCCTGCTCATCGGCGAAGACGAGCGGGGGTCATATCTTGGCGTGACGGGTGATTTTCAATACACGGTGGCCTTCAGCCACAACTATGTTGCTGAACCCACAGTCAAGATATACCAGGATTCCAGCCGTATTTCGGTGTCAATGATAATCAGGAACCTGAAGCACTCCGATATGGAATTGATGTATCTGGCCCACGCCAACTTTCGTCCGCTGGACAACAGCCAGCTCGTCTACAGCGCCCCATGTACGCCGGAGCATGTGCGGGTTCGCAGCAGCATTCCCTCCCACATTCGTCCACCTGCCGGCTATCGAGATTTCCTGGCGGAACTGGAAGCTGATCCCTCGAGGCATAACCTGCTGGCGCCCGATCTCGCCTTCGACCCCGAGGTAGTCTTCTATGTCGATTACCTGGCTGATGAGCAGGGTTGGGCCCATAGCATGCAGGTGCACCCCAGCGGTTCAGCTGATTTCATCAGCCACCGACCCGATCAATTGGACCATGGTGTGCGCTGGATCAGCCGCACAGCGGACCAGGATGGATTGGGCATCATTCTGCCTGCCACGGCCGAGCCGGAAGGGTATTCTGCCGAAATGGCCAAGGGCAATATCAAGACTATTGCAGCGGGTGAAGAGTTCCGGGTGGACATGGAGATGGGCGCTCTGCAGCCAGACGAAGCCGCCGCGTTGCAGGCCAGGATTGGGCAGATTCTCGGCGGTTGACCCACAGATTGCCGGTGAAAAGCGCACTGGCTTTCGGGTCAGCAAAACATCGATAATCCCGGATAACCCAAACGGAGGAAGAAGTTGAAAACAATAGCACCGATCGTCGTCGAGCCGGATGTTGTGCCGGCTCTTGTAAACTATCTCAGGGAACAAGATCTGAGCCGGCTCACCCTGGTTGCGGACGACAATACCTATGCTGCTCTGGGCGAAAGAGTAGCGCAGGCGCTGACCGAAAAAGGCATCGACTTGCTGGAGATTCGCCTGGAGGGCGAGGAGATCGTTCCAGACGAGCGGTTTGTCATGCAGGTGCTGGAGCAGGTAGGTGGCGATCGACGCACCTACCTGGCTGTCGGTTCCGGAGTCGTCACCGATATCGTGCGTTTCGTAAGCCACCGCACGGGCAAAGATTTCATTTCGATACCCACCGCGCCGTCGGTGGATGGCTATACCTCGGTGAGCTCAGCCCTGGTGTTGCAACGGATAAAAAAGACTGTGCCGGGCCAGCCACCCGTGGCCATCTTTGCCGATCTGGAGACTCTTTCTACCTCGCCACGTCCCATGATTGCGGCCGGATTCGGCGATGTCATAGCGAAATACACCTCCGTCGCCGATTGGACCTTGGGCGGTATGCTTTGGAATGCGCCCTATGACGCGTCGGTGGCCGATCGAGCACGCCGCGCCCGCAACGCCTGCGCTGACAGGGTTGAACTGGTGGGCGAGGGGACATGGGAGGGTGTGCAGAGTGTCTTCGACGCCCTGTCTGAGACCGGTCTCTGCATGTTGGCTATTGGCGCTTCCTATCCCGCCGGTGGCTCCGAACACTATGTCTCGCACTATTGGGAGATGAAATTGCTTCAGGAGGATCGGCCGGCACTGCTGCATGGCGCCAAGGTGGGTGTAGGCACCGTGTATACTGCAGGGTTGTATGAGGCGCTGCGCAAGGTGTCCCGGGAGCAAGCCATCGAGCGCCTGCAGACAACGCCCATGCCCGATCCTGAACGAGATCGGGCGCGGATACGAGAAAGCTACTGGTCGATCGCCGATTCGATTATCGAGGAGCAAGCGGGCTATCTGGAGATGTCGCCAGCGGACTACGAGGGGCTCCAGAACAAGGTCATCGAGAACTGGGATGGCATCCAGGAAGCCGCCGCGGATGTGCCTTCATCGAGCCAATTGGCAAGCTGGCTGCGTACCGTCGGTGGTCCTGTAACGGCCGCCGACCTGGGATTTACTGATGCCGAGCGCGATCTGGCCCTGTCGGTGAGCCACTTCATGCGCGAACGTTTCACCGTCTATAAGTTGAGTCGCATGCTCGGCCTGATCGGCTGATGGTCAAGAAGGAAGACCATCTCGCCGCCACGATTCTGGCGCCAAGGAACCATCACTCCCGCTGTCATCCTCGCGAAACCGGGGAAGGCGGGAGTCCATTTCACAGGTTGTAGGGGGAGCGGTGGTGGTGTCGACGAAACGTTCTGTCGACGCGGGTCCAGGAGGGATAATGGATCCCCGCCGACCTAAACACCGGTGAAATCAAAAACCATAACCACAGCACTGTGCTGAGCGAAGCCGAAGTGTGACGCTGATAAACAAGGTGAGGCCGATGCCGGTTACAACCAACGGTCGGTGCCAACAGTCTCCAGGTGCTTCACCAGATCGCGGACCTCTTGCTCTCGCCCGCGCGGACAGATCAGAAGAGCATCTTTCGTATCGATGATGATCATGCCATCCAATCCAATGGTGGCGATGAGTCTTCCGGTGCCTTCAGCCATGATGAGGGTATCGCGCGTGTCGATTCCCAGATGTTTACCCAACACAATATTGCCCTGTTCATCGGCATTCAATAGTGGAAGAAGGCTGCCCCAACTGCCCACGTCGGACCAGCCGATGTCTACGGGGATGACCGCCACGTCGCCGGCGTCTTCCATGATGCCGTAGTCGATCGTCTGCTTCGCTACCTCGGGCCACACCCGATCCAGCACCTGTTCATAATCAGCGGTTCCTATGGTTGGCTCTATCTCTTTCAGTTGAGCGTAGAACTCGGGCATCTGGCGTTCGAATTCCCCGAGAATGCGGTCCACCTGCCAGATGAACATGCCACTGTTCCAGGAAAAGTTGCCGCTATCCACCATCCAGTTAGCCGTTTCCAGATCGGGCTTTTCGGTGAAGCGAACAGCGCGAAATGCCTCGAAACCATCGACAACCGCCAGGAGTTCCCCCTGTTCGATGTAGCCAAAGCCGGTCGAAGGGGAGGTTGGCGAGATGCCCAATGTCACCAGATGCTCCTGGCTGGCAACCTGCACGGCCGCCGCCAGGGCCTGCCGGAACTGCTCAGTGTCGGCGATGAAGTGGTCGGCGGTCAGCACCGCCATTACCGCGGTGGGATCTTGCCGGCGCAGATGAATGGCTGCCAGGCCGATGGCGGGTGCGGTGCCCCGTCCCTCCGGCTCGACGATAAAATTCGTTCTGGGCAGATCTGGCACCTGGCCCGATAGGATATCAACGTGTTCGGCGCGGGTGACCACATAGACCTGTTCGGGCGGCGTAAGATCGATGATTCTGTCCACGGCATGCTGCATCATCGTACGCTCGCCCACCAACTTGAGCGATTGTTTGGGCTGTAATAAACGGCTTAGTGGCCAGAGTCGTGAGCCGATACCACCGGCCATAATCAGGGCATAAGTCATTGTTTGCTCCTCGCCTGGCATTCGGATAGATCAGTGTTCAACCAGGCTGCAGCCAACGATGTCCTCGTCGTAGGTCATGATGAGGTCCTGGCCAGGTTGCAGGGTCAAAAAGTCCTCGTTCCAGTCGCCATTCAGCAGCCGGCGGATGAGTACCAGATTTCCTGTAAGTTTCTCGAAGGCCCACCCTCGCCTCTTGGCAGCCGCGCGCGCCTCAGACTCCACCTGGCTGGAATCACCAATCTCCATGTCGACGAAGGCAGCACGTTGGTAGTGTGCCTGCCATTCTCCCATAACTTCCATGAGATAATCGGCGTTATCCTTGCCATACTTTTCCACATACTCGGCATAGATATTGCCCGCATCATCGCCCGTATTTGCGCCCAATGCCATCGAACCACCCGCACCGTTGCCGCGCTCCACGTAGTCCAGGGCATACCAATAGGTACCCGGTTGGGTCTCAAACTGGGCATCATAGCGCTGGCGGCTGCCCAGGAAGAGGGTAATGCAGTCATGGGCCCGCGGGATGACGATTGGCCTGTCACCAGCCTTCAATCCGGCTGTGGCCTGTCCACATAATCCATAGCCAAGGAGGACGGCATCGTATTGTTGGGACTGGTCGACCCGGCTCTGCAATTCCGCTCGCAACACTTTGGGGTGGTCGTGCAGGCCACGCTCAAGCAGATCGACATCGACGATGTGAGGGGACTGGGCTGCACAGAGGTAAATGGGGCGTGCCAGGACATCACAGGCAATACACTTCAGGCGCATAGACGTTTCGCTCCTTTGATTCTTCACCGTGTCGTGTGGCGGCAAGTATAACACCAATGGGGCATTCCAGGCCATTCTTGATCGCAGACGGAAGACCGCAGACCACCGACGGAAGACCGCCTACCGAAAACAGCGGTCAGCGGTCCGCCGTCCTCTGGAAGCGGTCTGTCGTCTTCTGGAACTGCATCAACGCTCTTTGTGGGATGACTTCTTGAGCATACAGGGCGTGGCCACTGTGAGCAGCTGAAAACCCTGTTTTGCCAGGATCGGCCGGCTCATATCCCCAGCATCTACCACCAGGAAACGATAGCCTCTTTCGATGGCATCCTGAGCTCGTTTGGCAAGCAATGCGCTATACAACCCCCGGCCGCGGTAGGAGGCAACGGTTGATCCTCCCCAAAGGCTGGCGAAATGGCTGTCAGGATGAAAGTTGATCCAACCGGCACAGGCCGGTTCCTCTTCCACGTAGGCAGCATAGATATGCAAGTAGCCTGGTATGTCCAGTTCGCTACCCAGGCGTTCGTTGATCCAGCCGAAGTCCCGTTGCCATACCTGCTCTTGAATCTGAATCACATCTCCCAGTTGCTGGCGGCACTCGATCCGGCGAATATCGGCGGCGACTGGATCGAAAAGAGCTGGCGGTACCTGGTGTAAATCGAGCACCATGACCGCTTCCGATTCATCGGCCTCGAATCCCTGGGCGATGAGGCGATCCCTCAAGTCTGTGGGGGTATCGTGGGAATGGACCTTCCACTCGACGGGAAGATCGGCATGGACGAAATCGACGCGCTGTTGCTGGATCACTGCATCGGCGTTGGTTTCGTCAAGCCGGCTGTACAGAATGAAATGGCTGCCTGGTGGATCCGCGATGAAACGCACGACATGAGGCAGGATCTCTTTTTTTGATCCAGGATAGTTCACCTCGATTCGCAGTTCCTTGTCGTAGAGTGCCAGGATCTCCTGGATATCCGTTCGGCGCGCAGGATCACCTTTTTGGTTTGGCTTAGCGGTTGTCATGGGGGCGGCTTACTCTCCTTTGATCGCACTGGCAGTCATGCCAGCCTGATACAATTTTAGCATAGACGAACAATGCGTCAAAGGAGGAAGTAGGCGAGGAGGAAGTAGACAAGGAAACAAGGAAACAAATAGACAAGTCAACATGATCGTTGGCACACCAGCAACGATGAAAATGCAGGATGGCACTGTCAACCCTTCACGGGATACCTACCGAGCTCTCGCATCGCCTGCTACCTAGCTAGCTCTCGCACCGCCTGCTGGCGTCACGCACCGCTTGCTACCTCACGGATCGGCTGCTGCCGTGCCTCCCGACACGCCTAGCTCACGCACCGCTTGCTAGCGTGCTGGCGTAGCGTGCTGGCGTGGCGTGGGTTCCGGCGCAGGTGTTAACCAATTGTCAATTGATCATTAGCCCGGCTCCTGGTGTGTCGGCTAACTTGTCTACTTATTTACTTGTCTACCTGTTTACTTATCTACTTGTCTACTTGCTTCTTTGGTCCCTGTTCCCCTGTTTCCTTTCCCACTTTTTCCGCAAGCCTTGACTCCCCAAAACTTGTATGCTAAGATACATCGTGAGCGTTATCGGGAACGATCACATGCCCGAATCGACCTCTTAACCAACGTCTAAGGAAGACGCCATGCTATTTCGGAGCGGGGCATGAAGCCCCGTCATCGCGTGGAGATGGCTCTCCACCACCAGCAGTCCGACCGCTGCCCTATGCAGGTCAGCTTCACCCCGGAGTTCGCCGATCGTTTGCGGGCCGACCTGGCCATTTGGGGCAGGAAGGTCCATAACCCGCACGGCGGTGGCAACACCTATGAGTTGGAACGTAGTCTGGGCGAGGACCTACTGCTTAGCTCTGTCGGCTGGGCCAATTCCTACTACATGGAGGACAAGCCCTACACCGATGAATGGGGCGTGAGCTGGGATGTGCAAGCCTACCGGACCCCTTTCGGCGTTGGCCATTACACCGAGATCGTCAGTCACCCTCTCGCTGACGACGAGGCCATCCCGGGCTACCAGTCCCCGGACCCCGATCGCCCCGAACTCTATAGCGACGCCGGGACGATGGTCCAGAGATTCGGGGATGACTACTGGATTGTCGGCGTCACCGTAACGACGATCTTTGAAACGGCCTGGGCCCTTCGGGGATTGCAGCAGACCCTGATGGACATGGTGCTTGAGCCAGACCTGACCCAACAGCTTTTTGATATTCCCTTTCACTACCATCTGAAAGCAGCAAAACGCCTGGTGGAACTTGGTGTGGATATGATCTGGACCGGGGACGATGTCGGTTCCCAGGACCGGATGCTTATCTCGCCCGCCATGTGGCGCAAATTTCTGAAACCCCGGATGGCAACCTTCATCGCCGAACTCAAATCCATCAATCCCCACCTGAAGGTCGCCTATCATTCTGACGGCGATATCTTGCCCGTGATTCCCGAACTGATCGAAATCGGCGTCGATGTACTCAATCCGATTCAACCTGCCAGCATGGATCCCGCTGAGATAAAAAGACGTTTTGGCGACCACCTCTGTTTTTGGGGAACCATCGACGAGCAGCATACGCTGCCCTTCGGTTCGCCGGACCAGGTCGTCGCCGAGGTGCTGGAGCGCCTGCGGACCATCGGCAAGGGTGGCGGATTGATCCTCGCGCCGACTCACAATGTTCAACTGGATACGCCCCTGGCCAATTTCTGGGCGATGGTGAATACCATTCGGGATACTCCCTATACTTCCGTTTCATAAGCCGTCGCCGGTGACGTCGTAAATCTGTTATGCGATACACATCACGCATTTCGTGAGCAACTATCCGACTCATCTAAGGTCTGATCATCATCGTTTCCGTCTCGATGCATGCTATTTTACAGCGCCGGGCGCGCAAATAACGAGCTAATTCAGAATTGGTAACGGCAAACGACAAGGGTCGTCATGAAAAAACAACGCGTTACGATCCGAGAGGTGGCCAACGAGGTTGGGGTTTCCATTCAAACGGTATCGCGCGTTCTCAACGAGCGGCCTGACGTCGCGCCGGAGACCCGGGAACGCATCCTGGAGGTGATTGACCGCCTTCAGTACCGGCCCAGTGCTCTGGCGCGCAGCCTCATCAAACAACGCAGCGCCATGCTCGGTGTCGTCACGGCTGGCCTGAGCTATATTGGCCCATCTCGAACTTTGAATGGCATCCTGGTTCAGGCTGAAACAATGGGCTATTCCCTTCTGCTGGACGAGTTGCCTTCCTTTGAGACAGGCAACGCGGAACCCATTCTCAACCGGATGCTCGCCCGCCAGGTTGATGGATTGATCTGGGCCGTTCCTGAGGTTGGAAACAACAGGCAACATTTGCTGGACCGTCTTCCCAATCTGCCCGTACCGATCGTCTTTCTGACAATGCGTCCCCATGACGATTTGACCGTCGTGTCTGTCGACAACCGTATGGGCGGACATCAGGCTACAACCCATCTCCTGGAACAGGGGTTTCGCCAGATTGCGCATATGGCCGGACCGCTGAGCTGGTGGGAGGCCCAACAACGCAAGGCCGGATGGGCATCAGTTTTGGCCGACGCCGGGCTGCCGATGGACGATCGTTTCCTGGTGCAAGGTAATTGGTCCAGCAGTAGCGGCGAGCGGGCGGCAAGGCAATTGCTCCGGCAGTATCCGGAAATGGACGCGGTCTTTGTAGCCAACGACCAGATGGCCCTGGGGATAATGCATGTGGCCAGGCAGCAGGGCCTCACCCTGCCGGAGGATCTGGCCATTGTCGGTTTCGACGGCATTCCCGAGTCTGCTTACTTCAGCCCACCATTGACCACCGTGCATCACGATCTTTTTGAAGTGGGTGCAACGGCAGTCAAACAAGTCGTGCGCATGATCGAGGTGGCGCAAAACTCACAGGAAACTGAAACCAAAAGTATTCTGATCAAACCGAAGTTGATTGCTAGAGAGAGCACGCAATTTCGGTCGAAATAGATATTGTTCGTTGGTGAACTTTTTTCGATTTTGTAAGCCTGACTGGCTCTCTCTGTTCCAACGGGATGGGATAGTCAATCAACCAAAAAGGAGATTTTTCGATGAGTACAATTACGTTGGGCTTGATTGTGGGAAACCGTGGATTCTTCCCCAGCCACCTCTGCGAGAGCGGCCGTGAGATCGTGCTGAAGGTATTGGCAGAAGAGGGAATCAATGTGATCGCGCTGTCGCCGGAGGATACGGAATATGGCAGCGTCGAAAGCCTTAGCGATGCGCAGAAGTGTGCCGATCTGTTCAAGAATCATAAAGAGGAGATCGACGGTGTGTTGGTGACCCTGCCCAACTTTGGCGACGAGCGGGCTATCGCCAACACCTTGCGCTGGGCAGATCTGAATGTGCCTGTGCTGGTGCAAGCCTTCCCGGACGATGTCACCCGCATGGGTCTCGCCGACCGCCGAGATTCCTTCTGTGGGAAAATGTCGGCCTGCAACAACCTGCACCAATATGGCATCAAGTATTCCCTGACCAGGTTGCACACTGTAGACCCCGAAAGCGCCGCCTTTCGGGAAGACCTGCGAAATTTCACTGCGACATGCCGGGTGGTGAACGGCTTGAATGGGGCGCGAATCGGCCTTCTGGGTGCCCGCCCGACTGCTTTCAACACCGTACGTTTCAGCGAAAAGCTTCTTGAACGCTCAGGTATTTCCACCGAGACTCTCGACCTGTCAGAGGCCTTCGGACGGGCTGAGGCGCTGCGAAAAGACTCGGCCAAGGTCAACGCCAAGAGAGAGTTCATTGCCGGGTATATCGCGGCAGACAAGGCACCGGCCGATGCCATGGACAGGATGGCCCGATTTGGGGTTGTCATCGACGACTGGATGGCCGACAACAACCTGCAGGCCAGCGCTGTTCAGTGCTGGACCTCCATGCAGGAGTATTTTGGGGTCATGCCATGTACCTTGATGAGCATCATGAGCAATGGCCTGATGCCATCGGCCTGTGAGACGGACGTGGCTGGAACGGTCGCGATGTACGCGCTGGCTCTGGCGTCCGGGCAGCCCAGTGCCCTGGTGGACTGGAACAACAACTACGGTGAGGATCCAAACAAGGGTGTCTTCTTCCATTGCTCCAACCTGCCAAAGGATGTTTTCGTCGACGACCTGATTTCACCGAACGATATTCCGGTCATGAGAGACCACGACATCCTCTCCAACGCCGTGCCACGGGAGCAGACCTGGGGCACCATTCAGGGACGGGTCAAGTCGGAACCCTTTACCTATGCCCGTGTTTCCACCGATGATTTCAACGGTGAGATCGTCGCCTATCTCGGTGAGGGTGTGCTTACCGATGATCCCTTGACGACCTTTGGCGGTTATGGTGTTTTCCAGGTACCGGAGCTTCAGAAGCTTCTCGCTTACATCTGCGAGAATGGCTACGAGCATCATGTTTCTATCAACCTTTCGCAGACCGCCGGCGCCATCGAGCAGGCGTTCAGGAAATACCTGGGCTGGAAGGTTTATCATCACGGATAGCAGCTTCCATGAACTCCCATGAGCCCCGACGAACTCCAACGAGTACCTACCGCTAATACAACGAGAGTCAACTATGACCGAAATCAACCCAAAACTTACCCGCATTCAAGATCTGCTGAATCAACGTGGGCTCGACGCATTGCTTTTGCGGCGGGTCAGCAGCTTTGCCTGGGCGACCTGTGGCGCTGCTTCCTATGTCAATACGGCAACCGCCGATGGTGATTCCGCGCTGCTCATCAAGCCCACCGAGCGCTACCTGATCACCAACAACATCGAGGCGCCGCGGCTGATGGACGAGGAAGGTGTTGTCGCGCAGGGCTGGCAGGTGCTGGTGACCCCGTGGAATGAGCCCAGTCAGGTGGTCGAAAAACTAACTGAGGGATTGCGCCTTGGTGCCGATGGTCCCTATCCGGGTGCAGAGAACCTGGCGGCTGACCTGGCTCGCATGCGCTCCCTGCTCACTCCGGAAGAGGGTGAGCGGATGCGCAGGCTTGGCCGGTTATGCGCCGATGCGATGGAAAGCGCGATTCGGGCCGTCAAACCAGGGCAGACCGAGTACGAGATCGCTGGCATCCTTGCCGGCGAAGCAGAGAGCCGGGGTGTTCAGGCAATCGTCAATCTGATAGCGACCGACGAGCGCATCTTCGCTTTCCGGCATCCCTTGCCTTCGGACAAACGGCTTGATCGCTACGCCATGCTCGTCCTTTGTGGAAGGCGTCAGGGCCTGGTCTGCTCTGTGACACGGCTGGTGCATTTTGGCCGGCTGCCGGACGAGCTGCGATTCAAATCTGAGGCGGTGGCCCACGTCGATGGTGTATTTATCACCGCCTCACAACCTGGAAAAACCCTGGCCCAGGTCTTCGACGAGGGCATTTCTGCCTACGCACACAATGGTTTCCCCGATGAGTGGCGGCTCCATCATCAAGGAGGCCTGGCCGGCTATGAGCCCAGGGAACTGGTGGCCACAGCCAGTTCGTTGGATAGGATTGCCGCCGGGCAGGCATTCGCCTGGAATCCCTCGATAACCGGTACCAAATCGGAGGATACCATTCTGGTCGGTGAGCAAAGCAACGAGGTCGTTACGCCGATTGCCGATTGGCCGATGATCACCGTTGACGTCGCTGGGCAGACCATTGAGCGTCCCGCAATCCTTGAAGTAACTTAGGACGCTGATGGTCGCTCTGGGCGATCTGATATCAAGCATAAGGTGCAACGCACTTTCTCATATAGATCCAAAGGTGTCATTGGATCGGATCTTGATTCATATCGGCTTGATTTTGTGAACCAAGTGCGTCGCACCTGAGTAGTTACCGAAAAGTGAACGATTCTGGCCGTTTTTTGTGCCAGCGAAACCCTTGTTGGAGGTCAACATGAGCAAGTACGCAATTGGCGTAGATTTCGGAACAGAGTCGGGCCGCGCCGTACTGGTGGACGTATCAAATGGGCATGAGATCGCCCAGGCAGTCCATCCATACGCTAACGGGGTCATCGACGAACGTCTTCCCAACAGCGGAATCCCGCTGGAGCCGGACTGGGCGCTGCAGGATCCCAATGACTATCTTGAGGTGTTCAAGCGAGCGATCCCGGCCCTGTTCGAACAGACCGACGTGGATCCGGCTGACGTGATTGGCATCGGCATCGACTTTACCGCCTGCACTATGCTGCCCACCAGGGCGGACGGCACGCCGTTGCGTTTTCTGCCCGAGTGGCGGGACAATCCCCATGCCTGGGTCAAACTATGGAAGCATCATGCGGCTCAACCTGAAGCCAATGCCCTGAACGCGATCGCCGAAGAGATGGGTTTTTCCTTTCTCGATCGTTACGGTCGCAGAATCAGTTCGGAGTGGTTTTTTCCGAAGGCGTGGCAGATACTGGACGAGGCCCCCGATGTCTACGCGGCGGCCGAGCGTCTGATCGAAGGTGCGGACTGGGTCGTATGGCAGCTCACTGGCGAGGAGAAGCGCAACTCCTGCACCGCCGGCTACAAGGCTATCTGGTCCAAGCGTGAAGGATTCCCGGCCAGCGGGTTTTTTGAGGCGCTCGATCCGCGCATGGAGAACATCGTCGAAGAGAAGATGTCGACGGAGCTCTACCCATTGGGAGACAGGGCTGGCGGACTGACCGAAGCGGCGGCGGACTGGACAGGCCTCAAGCCAGGTACTGCGGTCGCCATCGGCAACGTCGATGCCCACGTAGCCGTACCAGCAGCGGGCGTCGTCGAGCCTGGACGCATGGTGATCATCATGGGAACTTCCAACTGTCACATGGTGATGGGAACCGAAGAGCATATGGTTCCAGGAATCTGCGGCTACGTAGAGGATGGCATCATTGCCGGCTATTTCGGCTATGAAGCGGGCCAGTCCTGCGTGGGCGATCACTTCGCCTGGTTCGTGGACAACTGTGTGCCTGCAGCCTACGAAGAGCAGGCCCGGGACCGCGGATTGACGGTCCATGATTTGCTGGAGAAGAAGGCTGCCGAGCTAAAGGTGGGCCAAAGCGGCCTGGTTGCCCTCGACTGGTGGAACGGAAACCGCAGCGTTCTGGTGGATGTGGATCTGACAGGGCTTTTGCTTGGCGCGACTCTGGCGACCAAATCTGAGGAGATCTACCGGGCATTGATCGAGGCTACGGCCTACGGTACTCGCATGATCATCGAAACTTTCGAAGAGCACGCGGTACCTGTCGACGAGATTGTCGCGACTGGCGGATTGCCCGACCGCAACGCACTGCTCATGCAGATCTATGCCGATGTCACCGGGCGATCGATTCGAGTCGCTGAAACGAGTCAGGGCGGTGCACTGGGATCAGCCATGCACGGCGCGGTCGCCGCCGGCAGTGCGGCGGGTGGATATGACACTGTTGCCGATGCCGCGGAGAAGATGGCTCGTCTTCGGGATGTTGTCTACGAACCGATCCCGGAAAACAAGGCGGTCTACGACAGGCTGTATGCCGAGTATGTTATTCTTCATGACTATTTCGGCCGGGGTGCCAACGACGTGATGAAACGGCTGAAGGAACTGCGGGCAGAGGTGTTGGCGCTCGGTGACTGATGTCATCATGTCATATTGACATTCTGATATTCTGGCATTCTGATATATTGACATGATTGGTGGGAACCATGAGCTTGATTGGACTTGACGTAGGAATTACCGGTTGCAAGGCGGTGGCCTTCAATCTCAATGGCGTTGCGCTGGGAGAGGCTTACTCTGAATACCGGCTGTATCAGCCCCGGCCAGGCTGGATGGAACTTGATCCCGCCGAGGTGTGGGATGCGGTCACTGGTGTCATTCAGAGGGTGACGGCATCCGTCCAGGGAGACCCTGTGCGGGCCATCAGCATCTCAACCCACGGGGAGTCGGTAGTGCCGGTGGATGCCCGGGGCAAGCCTCTCTACGGCTTCATTACTGCTATCGATACCCGGGCTGAGGCCCAGGCCCGCTGGTGGGCTGAGGAGGTGGGCAAGGAGCGGCTGTTTCGCATCACCGGCGTGCCTTTGCATCCCATGTACACGGTCAACAAACTGATGTGGCTGCGGGAGCGGGAGCCAGACATCTTTGCGCAGGCCGACCGCTTCCTCTGCATGCAGGATTTTCTCTTCTACCGGATAGGCTTGCCGCCGACCATGGACTATTCTCTGGCGACCCGCACCATGGCCTTCGACGTGACTCGTCTGGACTGGTCGCAGGAGCTGCTGGCGCTGGCGCAGATCGACGTGAGGCGTCTCTCCGGGACGGTGGAGTCCGGGACGGTGATAGGAACCATCCCCGAGCCAATGGCGGATACCCTGGGGCTGGCGCCCGGCGTGGTAGGGGTTACTGGCGGGCACGATCAGCCTTCCGGTGCCCTGGGCTGCGGTGCCATCACCGAGGGCGTCGCCATGGACTCCACGGGCACCGTAGAGTGCGTCGGGCTTGCCACACCTCGTTTGGTGCTGGATGAGGCGTTGATGCGGAACAATCTGCCCATCGCGCCGCACACAGCACCGGGCATGTACATGGTGCTGGGGTACAGCGCTACAGCGGGCGCGCTGATGCGCTGGTATCGCGATAACTTCGCCCGTGCCGAGCAGATGGAGGCGGATCGCACCGGCCAGGATGTCTATGATCTGATCCTTCGGCAGGCCGACTCGGATCCTTCTCCTGTGCTGATCCTGCCCCACTTCATCGGTAGTGGCACCCCCTGGCTGGATCCCGCGTCCAAGGGCGCGATCCTGGGCCTGGATCTCAGCACTACTGCGGGGCAGGTCATCAAGGGCATGATCGACTCCGTAAGCTACGAGATCAAGTTGAGTCTGGATGCCATGGAGAAGGCCGGCATCGAGGTGCGGGAGCTACGGGCCTTTGGAGGTGGCGCCAAATCGCCACTGTGGTTGCAGACGAAGGCCGATATCTACGGCAAACCGGTGGTGGCGATGGATGTTGCCCAGGCTCCCTGTTTGGGTGTGGCCATTCTGGCCGGAATAGCAACCGGGGCGTTCGCGACGGCACAGGACGGGGTCGATCAGATGGTTCGCTGTGGTCGAACCTTCGAGCCCGACCGGCACCTGCATGAGGCGTACATGGAAAAGGCTGAAGTGTATGCCCAGGTCTATCCCACGCTGCGGGAGTTAAACCACCAGCTGTGAGCGCTGGTAATGTGGAAGGGAGCGATTGCGAAGGGACAAAAACGCCAAAAACGTTTGGCAAATCACCTTCGTTGGACTATAATGTTGTTACCTGCACCCGCTCGCCTGCAAGATTCGTGGTACCGGATTCTTAAACGACGCCGCGTCGTTTCGTGAAGGAGAAAAAATGTCGATATTAACATCAGAGGGAAGGGCGGTGGTCATCGCAATGGACCATGCCCGCACCCATGGGTATATCGAGGGGCTGGAGGATCCAGGATCCTTGATCGACGAAGTGATTGAGGCTGGCGCCGATGCGATCATGACCACCTTCGGGGTTGTCAAACACTACCGCGATCACCTCGTTGGACGCATTCCTACTATTGTTCGCCTTGATGGCGGGCCGAGCCTTTACTGGGAAGATTGGAAAGCCTACAGCGAGTGGAGTCTGCTCCATTCGGTCGAGGATGCTCTCTTCCTCGGTGCTGACGCCGTTATCGTCAACCTGTTTCTCGCAAGCCCTGTCGAGTTGGCGTCTTATGAAGTGCTGGCGAAAGTCGCCGGTGATTGTCTTCGCGTGAAGTTGCCGGTCATTGTGGAGGCGGTGCCATGCCCCAGCGAACGCATTCCCGATCCCTTTGATACTGAGGCGGCTACCTCGGCCGCTCG
Organism: Chloroflexota bacterium; assembly: GCA_034717495.1. Classification (NCBI taxonomy): domain Bacteria; kingdom Bacillati; phylum Chloroflexota; species Chloroflexota bacterium. The sequence goes on from JAYELL010000038.1 coordinate 119,129, forward strand.
CCTGGCCTTCGAACATGGCGCAGACCTGGTCAAGACCTATTACACCGGCGACGGCTTTAGCCAAGTGACGGGTTTTTGCCCGGTGCCTCTCTTGATCGCGGGAGGCGCCAAGATGGATACGGCAGAAGCGGCACTTCAGACGGTCTACGATGCCATGCAGGGCGGCGCTGCCGGCGTCGTCTTCGGGCGCAATATCTGGCAGAGCGACAATATCCCAGGAATGGTTCAGGCTATGCGATGCCTGGTCCACGACGACGGCTCGGTGAGCGACGCTCTTCAAATCCTTTCGTGACACTGCACTGAGTTTGGCTCATCGGTCCTCGGAAACTGTCCAGTAATAACTTCACTGCTTTGGCCGGTCTCCCGACCGTGCCAAACTGCTAAGTTGTTTACGGACAATCACTCAGGTTACTCCTCAAAGGAGGTGATTACCCAGCCACCAATCCTATCTGGTCCTTCGGTTGTGTGTTTACTTGTTCAATCCACCCATCACAGCGTTTCAAGGAGGAAAAGCTGACATGCGCACCATGAGATTCCGCGCCATTCTGTTACTGGTAGTTCTTTCGCTCTTGCTGTCCGCCTGTGCGGCACCGGCAGCACCAGCACCGGCAGCGCCAGCCGTCGAAGAGCCTGTAGCTCCCGTTGTGGACGAAGGCCAGGCGGCCACCGAGGTGGAGGCCGGCGAGTTGCTGCCACCCATTGTTGCCGAGCCCTGTGGCGACGATTGCCCCTACGCGGGCCAGACCGTCACCGTAATCGTCAATACCGCTGGCGAGAAGGGACCCATCTCCGGCCCCTTTTACGAGGTCCGTGACGAGTTCGAGGCCGCAACCGGCGCCACGTTGGAAATCGTCGAAGTGCCCTTTGCCGAACACTTCCCCAAGCTGCTGACCGACATGACCACCGAAACCGGCCAGTATGACACCTCCATCGCCGGTGCCTGGTGGCTGGGTGACCTGGTTGGCGGCGACTTCATCATTCCCTACGACAAGTTCTACGATGATCCCAGCTTCCCCCAGTGGGATATCGAAGATACCCAGCCTGGCCCCCGCGATCTCTTGACCTATGGCGACGCCAAATACATGGTGGCCAACGACCACGACGGCCAGGTCATGTACTACCGCCGCGATCTGCTTGAAGACGCCGATCATCAGGCGGCCTTCCAGGATGAGTATGGTTACGAGTTGGGCGTGCCCCAGACCTGGGCCCAGTTCCGGGATGTGGCCGAATACTTCGACGGCAAGGACCTGAACGGCGACGGCAATCCCGATTCAGGCGTGACGATGCACCTGAAGGTGGGTGGTCAGGGCATGTTCCACTTCATGTCCTTCTCGGCGCCCTTCGTCATCGGTCCCGAGAACCCGAATCTGTACTGGTTCGATCCAGAGACCATGGAGCCTTTGCTGGATAGCCCCGGCCATGTGCGAGCCATGGAGACCTTGGTCGATCTGATCCAGTTCGGACCTGAAGCCATGATGGCCTGGAGCCTGGGCGAGAGCTGGGACCACTTCCTGCGCGGTGAGGCGGCCCTCACCTTCACCTGGGGTGACCTGGGTGCTCTGGCGCAGCAGGAGGGCAGTGCGGTGATGGGCAAGACAGGCGCTGCTCCCATGCCCGGCACGACGGAGTACTACAACATCAACACGGGTGAATGGGTTCAGACTGAGGAGCCCAACCTCGTTGGTAACACCACCGGCGGTTCCTGGGCTGGTGTCATCTCCAAGTTCTCCGACGCCCCCGAGGCGACTTACTACCTGTTGGCCCTCATGGCCACTGAGCCCAAATCACTTACCTACGCTGCCCGTGGCTGGGATGGCGTGGATCCAGGACGCTTCAGTCACTACTTGCCGCCCGACGGCACAGCCGAAATCGATGAGTATCTGGCGGCCGGCTGGGACGAAGCTGACATTCGCGACTACACCAAGGCCTACTTCGACAACTTCAGCGATTCTGATCAATTCCCCTACCTGCGCATCCCCGGCACTTTCGAGTACTGGACGGCGCTGGATATCCACCTCTCCGAGGCAGCTACCGACCAGGCAACGCCGGAGGAAGCCCTTGCGGCGACGGTAGCCGATTTCGAACAGATTTCCGATCGTCTTGGACGTGAAGATCAATTGGACATCTATAAGACATCTCTGGGTCTGGAATAAACCTGCTTCCAGCTCCGCCACAAGGACTGGCAGTCCAAAGCACCGCATTCGATGAGGGCGGCCAGGACTGCCAGTCCAGCGAGAGGTCTTGGAAGGAAAACGACATTGAGCCAAACAAGTGAGGGTCTTCCACCTGTTCCAGAGTCACCCACCGAAGCAGCGGTCGCTCCAGTATCTGCCACGCGCACGGATCGCACAAAATCCCTTTTCATCTTACCTGCGGTCGTCTGGATCCTGCTCTTCACCATATTTCCCCTGCTGTACGCTCTGCGCACCAGCTTCTATAGTTTCCGCTACGGCAAGATCAACCAGTTTGTCGGCCTGGACAATTTTGCTCGCCTGTTCACCGACCAGAATCTGCATTCGGGCCTGAAAGTCACGCTGATCTTTGTCACCGTCACGGTTACCGTCGAGATGCTTCTCGGATTCGGCTTGGCGATCCTGTTGAACCGCGAGATTCGAGGCAGAAACGTTTTGCGGGCGATCATGATCCTGCCCCTATTTGCAACGCCGGTTGCGGTAGGTTATCTGGGAATTACCCTCTACTATGAGCGCAACGGTCCGATCAACTCCCTGGTTCGGCTCCTACTCGGAACGGGAAGCGAGATACCGTGGCTTTCCGATCCCACGTGGGCACTGATTTCGGTGATGATACTGGACATCTGGCAGTGGACCCCGTTTGTCTTTCTGATCTGCCTGGCTGCGTTGCAGGGTTTGCCCCAAGACCTTTTCGAAGCCGCTCGCGTGGATGGAGGCACTGGTCCCCAGCTATTTCGTTACATCACTTTACCGTTGATGACGCCGATCCTCTTTTTGATTCTTCTTCTTCGGTTGGTTGAGGCGTTCAAAGTGTTCGATATTCCAACCAGCCTCACCCTTGGCGGTCCCGGCCGCGCCACTGAGGTTTACAGTCTCTTCACCTACCGCACTGCGCTGCGCTTCTTCGATCACGGCTATGCGGCGGCCCAAGGATTCTTGCTGCTGTTCATCGTGATGTTGATCGTCTCACTGCTTTTCGGGCGTATTCGCGGGCTCTACGAGTATGAGGGATAAACACGATGCAACAAAAAGCAATCACCCTGACCGGTCGAATTGCAGTGGGTGGCGTAATCATCGTGGCGCTGCTTTGGGTGCTTTTCCCATTCTATTGGGCATTCTTGAACTCTATCAAAAACCCGGCTGATACCTTTCAGCCCACCTGGATCCCCTTCCTGCAGTTCCAACCCACGCTTGACCACTGGTTAAGCGAATTGGCTATTCCCGAAATCCGCAGAGCACTTCTCAATAGCACCATTATCTCCGTGGGTGCGGCTACCCTGGCTTCAATCCTGGGTACGCTGGCCGCGTACGCTTTGGCTCGCTTCCGCTTTATCAAGCCAACAAACGGGTCACTTACCACCTGGTTCCTCTCGCAGCGAGTATTGCCGCCAGTGGTGGTGGTCGTGCCATTTTTCCTGCTGATGCGCGAGCTTCACCTGCTGGATTCGGTTTGGTCACTGGTCTTATTGAACGCCACCTTTCTTCTCCCGTTTCCGATTATCATACTCAGCCAAATGTTCCGGGAACTGCCTATTGAACTGGAGGAAGCAGCTCTTGTGGATGGTGCCACTCGCCTTCAGATCTTTACCAGAATTGCCCTGCCGCTGGTGGTACCTGGTTTGGTAGCGACCTGGATCATCTGTATGGCCTTCAGTTGGAACGAGTTTCTTTTCGCTTTAACCCTTACCAGTAAATCGGCGATTCCCATGCCGGTTATTATCGCCGGTGCCGAACATACCCGCGGCGTGCAGTTCTGGTTTGTCGGCGTGCGGGTGCTGCTGACCATGCTGCCGCCAACGATTCTGGCTCTTATGGCCCAACGCTACATTATCCAGGGGCTTACGCTCGGCGCAGTCAAGGGATAGGATGGTTGCCGAGCCGCTCCTTGTCGGTGTGGATGTGGGTACGACCAACATCAAGGCGATTGTCTTCAATCCGCGCGGGCAGGTCGTGGCCCGCGCCAGTACGTCCACACCAACCCGCCACCCCCGGCCTGCCTGGGCCGACTATGACCCCGAAGCATTGTGGCAGCAAACTGTATCGGCCCTGCGGACGGCTGTCGGCGAGCTGGACGATGTCAACCGCATTGTCAGCATCGCAGTGGCCAGCATGGCCGAAACCGCTGTGCCGCTGGATGGCAGGGGGCAGCCCACCTTCGACGCGGTTGCCTGGTTCGACCTGCGCGCTGCAGAGCAGGCCGGGTGGCTTGACGAAACCATCGGTCAGGACCGTCTTTTTGCCATCAGCGGGCTCTCTCTCCAGCCTATCTTCGGGTTGTGTAAACTGCTATGGCTCAAGCAGAATGAGCCAGAGGCTTTCGAGCGCACCGCGCTCTGGTTGAATGTAGCCGACTACATCGCCTATCGCCTATGCGGCGTTGCCGCTACCGACTATTCCCTGGCCTCCCGCATCTTGACCCTCGATCTGCGCAACCTGCGTTGGGATGAGGACCTGCTGGCGGAGCTGGAGATACCGGCCAGCCTCTTCGCGCCACTGCGGCCCAGTGGAACGGTGCTGGGTAGAATCAGAGCGCAGGCTGCAGCGCTAACTGGTCTTCCCGGATATACCCAGGTGGTCGTGGGAGGACATGATCATGTATGCGGCGCACTGGCAACCGGGGTCATCGAACCAGGCAGCCTTCTTAACTCCGTCGGTACCTCGGAGGCGATTTTCCTGCCCGTGAAGCGTCCGCTATCGGATCCGGCCATGGGCCGCCAGGGCTATGCACAGGGCGCGCACGTGGTTCCGGATCGGTACTTTGCCGTTGGCGGGCTATACACATCGGGCATCTGCGTCGATTGGTTTCGTGACCTGATGGGTGGGGACGTGAGCCACGCTTCGCTGATCGCGGAAGCGGAAATGGTGCCACCGGGAAGCCTGGGCGTCAGCTTTCTACCTTACCTGCGCCTGGCGAATTCGCCCATCATCGATCCCAAAGCGCGAGGCGCGTTTGTCGGGTTGACAATCGACGCCGGAAGGGGCGCGATTTTTCGTGCATTGCTGGAGGGATTGGCGTTTGGACTGCGCCATTCCCTGGACGCGCTGCTGGTCCACGCCAACGTTGATCTGGAGCGCGTCTTTGCCATCGGTGGCGGTACTCGAAACCGGTTGCACATGCGTATCAAGGCAACGATGCTGAAACAGGCGATCACTGTATTGGAGATGGAGGAGGCCACAGCGTTAGGGGCGGCTCTTTTAGGCGGCCTGGGTGTTGGCATCTACCGGGATGCCAATGAAGCGTTGGGCACGTTGCAGGTGGACCGCACGGTTGTCGAGCCGATTGGCGAACAGATTGACCTGTATGAGAGGCATTATCAGGAGATATACCTCCAGATGTACCCGGCGCTGAAGTCCTTAAACCACGCGATTGATCGGGTTAGTGGTCGGTGATCCAGCTGCCTGACAGTTAAAAAAGGAGCTTTTCATGGCAATCCAACCCAAACTGGGCCGCAGCGTCGCTCTCGTCGGGGCCGGCATGAGCAAGTTCGGGGCGTTTCCCGAGAAAGCGTCGCGGGACCTCTTCGTCGAGGCTTTTCAGGAGATGCGGGCGTCCGTGAGTAGGGGTTTGGATCCCCGGGACATCGAAGCGCTCTATATCGGCAACTACAGCAGCGATCTGTTCGAGGGCCAGGGTCACATGGCACCGTTGATGGCCGATTGGGTGGGGCTGACACCCCGCCCGGCGATCCGGGTGGAGGACGCATGCGCCAGTAGTGGTGTGGCGCTGCGGCAGGGCATCATCGCCATCGCTTCGGGGCTATATGATGTCGTGTTGGTGGGTGGTATCGAAAAGATGAGCAACCTGTCGACGGAAAAGGTAACCGACGCTCTTTCCACGGCCAGCGACATCCTCTACGAGATACCGGCCGGGTTTACCTTTCCCGGTTTTTATGCCGCCATGGCCACGGCCTACATGGATCGTTTCAGTGCCACACCGGAAGCGTTCATGCAAGTGGGCATGAAGAATCACGACAACGGCGCGTTAAACCCCAAGGCCCAGTTTTCGGCCAGCATTGCCGATGTCATGGAGGGTAAACAACGACGAGCCCAAGCCAGGGGCCTGCCGATTCCGCAGTGGACCGACGAGATGGACTTCCTGCACGACAACAGGGCCAATCCGATGATCGCCTGGCCCCTGCGTCTCTTCGACTGCTCGCCTATCTCAGATGGCGCCGCCGCGCTGTTGTTGGTCGGCGGTGAGTTGGCCGACAACTTCTGCACCGATCCCGTGTACATCATCGGCTCGGGACAGGCCAGCGATCGTTCCATGCACGACCGGGAGGAGTTGACCAGCATTGGTGCAGCGGTCTTAGCCAGCCAGCAGGCCTATCAGATGGCCGGGGTCTCTCCGGCCGATGTCAAAGTTGCCGAGGTACATGACTGCTTCACCATCGCCGAGATCATCGCCACCGAGGATCTGGGCTTTTTTGAACCGGGCGAGGGCTTCGTGGCTGCCGAGGAGGGTTTGACCACCCGCAATGGTCTCAGGCCTGTCAACACATCGGGTGGGCTCAAGGCCAAAGGTCACCCCGTAGGCGCCTCGGGCGCCGCCCAGGTTGTGGAGATATGGAAACAGATGCAAGGTCTGGCCGGCGAGCGGCAGTTGGCGGCTGACGTCGAAATTGCTCTGACCCACAACGTCGGCGGCACGGGACAGACATGTGTGGTGCACATCTTCGAGCGGAGGTAGACTGCATGAACCAGCAGCCATTTACCGAATCCACCTTTCAATCCTACCTGGCCCGGCACAAACTCATGGCGTCCCGGTGTAGTGCCTGTGGTGCGCTGCATCTTCCGCCGCGGCCGCTGTGCCCCGACTGTTTCGGCGACGATCTGCACTGGACAGAGGTGTCGGGCAGTGGCAAGCTTCTGGCGTTCACGGTGATCCATATTGCGCCCACGGCTATGATCGAGGCTGGCTACGGCAGGGACAAACCCTATGTAGTCGCTGTAGTGGTACTTGATGAAGGGCCGGGGATCAGTGCCCAGTTGCTGGGAGTCGACGCTGCAAATCCTCAAACTATTGCCGTGGGTATGCCGCTGCGCGCCACCTTCGTGGAGCGGGGTGAAGGCGAAGGACAACGCACCTTTCTGGCCTTCCAGCCGGCCGATTAGTACAAAAACGCTCCTGTTTTTTTCCTGGCGAACAAAAAGATTTGCCACCGATTGTACGTATGGCAGCGACTGTTGTCCTGTTTGCCCGAACGGGATAGGCCTGCCGATCACCAGAAAGGGAAGCACAGGGCCGCGTAGTTTTAGGGGATGGCAACAATGCAATCAATCAGAGCAGCATCAGTACAGTTCAACCACGCACCGGGGGACAAAGCCTACAATCTCAATCGAATCCGTTCGTTTGTAGAACAGGCGCATGCTCAGGAGGTGGATCTACTCGCGTTTCCCGAGATGTGTATCACCGGGTATTGGCACGTCAGGAAACTGTCGCGGGAGGCGATCGAGGCGTTGGCCGAACCAGTGCCAGCGGGTCCCAGCATCCAGGCGTTGTTGAGTCTGGCGAGAGAAAACGATCTTACAATCGGCGCCGGGTTGATCGAGATGGATGACCAGGGCCAGCTTTTCAACACCTACGTGGTTGCCATGCCTGATGGGCGAGTTGCCCGCCACCGGAAACTGCATTGTTTCATCAGCGAGCACATGACCTCAGGTGACGAATTCACCGTCTTCGATGTACCCCAGGGTGTTCGGGTCGGTGTGTTGATTTGCTACGACAATAATCTGGGTGAGAATGTCCGGATCACGGCGCTGAAAGGCGCGGAGCTTTTGCTTGCGCCTCACCAAACAGGTGGCTGCCATACGCCCAGTCCTCGCTGCATGGGGCGGATATCGCCCGAGCTTTGGAAGAATCGCAAGAAAGATCCGGAGACGATCGAACAGGAATTCCGGGGTCCCAAGGGTCGCGAGTGGTTGATTCGTTGGCTGCCGGCCCGTGCCCACGACAATGGCCTTTTTTTGATCTACAGCAATGGCGTGGGTCTGGACGACGACGAGGTACGCACCGGCAACGCGATGATCCTTGATCCCTATGGGGAGATCCTGGTCGAAACCTGGAAGGCCGGGGATGACATGGTGATGGCCGACCTCGATCCTGGGTTGCTTCACATGTGTACCGGGCAACGTTGGATCAAGACCCGCCGGCCTGAGTTGTACGGTGTGCTGGCGGAGTCCACGGGGCGAGAAGAGGAGACTCGCATCGTGCGTTTCGCGTCCTGAGCGGTGAAACAGAGAAGCTATAACCGCAGATAAATGCCGATGAACGCAGATAAATCAAAAAAGAGATCAGAGAAAATCTGCGCCGGAGGTCTGCGTAAATCAGCGGTGAAATCAGAGAAAAATCATAACCGCAGCGCTGTCCTGAGCGTAGCCGAAGGGATAACCGCAGATAAACGCTGATCAGATATCAGAAAAGATCAGCGCTGATCTGCGCCGGAGGTCTGCGTAAATCTGCGGTGAAATCAGAAAGAATCAGCGAGGAAATTTTGACCTAAGCGGCATCATCCAGATGAGCGAGCTTCCGGTCGATCTCCTCAAGCAAGGTCTTGCGGTTGGCAGAACCTTGTTCGAATTCTCTAATGGTTAACAGCTCGTCCCGATCAAGTCCATCGAGCTCGGGAACGACCTCTTTGACCGTCATCTCCGGGTACCCTTCGATGGGCAGTTGGATCTTGCCGGCAGCTACCAGGTAGGAATCCAACTTGCGGCTGAGACGATCAATTTCATGGTTAAGGCGCTCGACGTCATCAGCAGTCGGTAGCTTCAACGTCTGCAGCATTTCCTGAAGTCGCTGTTCAAGCAGTTCCTCTGCACCGTCGAAGTGCTGGTGGCCAAACGTTCTCCATCCCTGGACAGGTGGCTTTAGCCGGTCGATCTCGAACCACTCGAGCGATTCTCCTCGTTCTACCAGGGATTCAAACACGTCCCCGCGCCGATTCAGAAGATTTCCGGTCTCTTCAATCGTTACACTGACAGCGCCCTGGCCGGCGTAGAACACACGGCGGGAGGAGTTGGTCAGTCCTTGGGTGGTGTCGACCACAATTACACGCACGCGATTGGGAATTCCGAACACTGACATTGTTTTCAACTCCTTTGTTTTCGGCAGGCGTTGCCTGGTGACTCGGCCTGCGTTCATCTCAGTCAAAGTATGACGCATTGCGTCATTGTTGATTGTAACACACTCCCGGCAGGCAGTCAAATAGATGTATCGGCTCACGTGATTCGAAAACCCTGGCTGACATGGTCTTGCAGGAGTGTGTCGAGAGAAGTACAATGGTGTAGCAAGACAAGAGACCACGGGCCCGAAAGCAAGCCAGCAATTGGATGGCAGGATAAGATGACTATTGCAGAGGAAAGCTACATCCCCGAGAACCCGCCAGACGCACTGCGCTACTTCCTGCAATTCGTCGAGAGGAAGCTGATTGCCTGACAATCGGACCGGGCCGTTTTACTCGATAATCACCTTCCCGCAGGTGGCCTCCCCTTCCCAGCCAGGCGCCTGAACCACCAGTTGATACTCTCCGGCCGGCGTGATGGGATTCAGGTTGACGTCGTAGTCGACCCGTACGATCTCGCCGGGAACCCAGCGGGAGACAGGCCAGATGTGAATCGTATCACCGGCTCGCTCCAGCCGGTCTCCCCAGACCTGGCCTGTCGAGTCGACGAGCTGCACGCGATGAAACAGATCCTCCTGGGCGGGTTCGTTGATCGTCCAGTAGGTGGTGACATGAATCCAGTTGCTGGGCGGGTGTACCAGGTCATCTGAGGCAGACAGAGGTCCCTCATCGTACAGGCAGCTGAGTAATTCCAGGTTGCCGGCAGGCGAGCTAACCCGTGCTGCGTCGGCCTGGGGCGGAAGGTCTTCCATCCGGTAGCCGGTGGCATAGCCATGGATAGCGATTCCCGGGGGGAATTGTTCGGTGATCAGCGGGTAGCGGGCACTGAACCAATTCAGAAGCAGGTTCTGTGGGTCCAGGTCTTGATGGTGCGATTGAACCACCCAGACTGCATCGAATCCACTGCCGACAAGGCCTTGCATGGACTCGTCCACGGTGGCCGGGTCATCCAGCGCTTCGGTGAGGGGAAAGAACAGTCCCTGTGGTCCGTCAAAGTAGCGTTCAAAGGGGGTGCGCATATAGTCGATGTAGAGCAGGACAGCTTCGTTTTCGCTGCCGTGGCTGCTGATGTAGTTGGCTGCGCCTCGCCAATCCTCCCGCCGATTCTCGGGCGCCCAGTTGCCAGGCAGGGCAGCGACGCTGGCGATCAGGCAAAATGCCAGGGCCACAGCAGCGACAACTCTCCATCGCAACCAGAGCCAGGCCAGCGTTCGCCCGATGGCCAGGCAGAGGGCCGGCACCAGGAAGATGAAATAGCGGATTTCACCAAAAACGTCGCCATCCTTCAGCATCAGGATGCCGCCAGCCAGAATAGGCAGAACGAGCCAGATTGCCAGCAGCAGGCCGCCAGGCACGTTGGCACTGGCGCAAGTGAAGGCCTGACCTCGTTGATGGAGTCGAGGCTCACCTGCACCGCACCTTAGGTCCGCCGCACGCCAGCAGGTGTACCGGGAGGTAGACGTAGGCGTCAGCCGGTTTCCTGTCTGACTGGCCGACTCCAAAGGGGGGCTGCGCACCGTCTCGACTTCAGCGATCGGTCTGCTCCTTGCGCTGGGTTGCCCATCGGACGATTCGCCGTCGTTGCTGCCTGCGCTTTTGCGAAAGGCACGCTGTGGGATAATGAGGCCGCCCAGGGCCAGCGCAAGCATGAGGGCGCTGACGACTTGTTTTCCCGGTGATGGCCAACTGGCCCAACCGAGTAGATAGGTGGGAAGGAACCTGGAAAGGGTCGTACCCAGATTGGTGAATGGCCGTCCTGGCACGCTCTCCTCGCTACTTACGGACCAGGTGGCACGCAACAAAGGCAGGAATAACAATCCTGTCAAACCAAGGGCGCCGAGTCCATAGCCCAGCCGTTTTCCCGCGCCCTTTTGCTGCCGATTGACCCACCACAGCACAAGGAGCCAGGCCGCCGCGACCGGCAGCATGAAGGCGCTAAAGAGATAGGAGTAGAGGCTTGCCAGGAACCCGATGGCGATGAGGGAAAAGGAAACAAGCGGCCGGTCCGCGGTCCAAAGGTGTACCACACCGACCATGCCGACCAGGAGAAAGGTGGTCGCGGGCATAAACATGCGTACTTCCTGGCTGTACCAGACCAGAAAGGGGTTGAGGGCAACAAGAAAGCCGGCAAAAAGACCTGCCCGCCGATCGCCCAGCCAGGTGCCCAGCACGTAGGTCGGTAAGACGGCCAAAGCCCCGATCACAACCCCCAACAATCGCACGACCGGGTCACTGTCGCCGAGGATACCGGTCCAGCCCCGGAGAATCGTGTAGTAGAGAGGGGGGTGTTTGTCCTCGGTGAGGCTCAGGCCGACGCGCCAGATATCGGCGAGGGGCTGCGATGCCCAGTAGGTGCTGACGGCTTCGTCAAACCAGAGGCTGTGGATGGTCAGCCCCGCCAGGCGGACCAATAACGCCAACAAAAACAGTCCGAGCAGGGAGAGCAGATGCCACCGCGGCAAGCGGTCGCCAATGGTGCTCACGGCCAACTCCGCGACGAACTTTCCATCATGCCATCACGCCATAACGGCATCTTGACATAATGACACAACGACATCACAGGTTCGGGCATACATTCCCGATTTCTTCCACGACCCGCCCAATCTCATATGATGTCAGGGAGGACGCGGACGGAAGGTAGAAACCGTCGCGACAGAGGCGTTCGGCCACTGGATAACGCTGCCCTTTGAACTCGTGCCAATAGCTGGGTTGGCAGTGCATGGGTATGAAGAAGGTGCGGGTCTCGATTCCATTCTCCGCCAATGCCCGGCGCAGTTGATCCCGGTTCATGCCGAATTCTTGCTCATTTACCAGGACTCCATACATCCAGAAGACGTTTTTGGCCCATTCGGCCTGGGGCGGGGTGGTGATACCAGGGATGCCGGTCAATAGCGATGTGTAAAGGGCGGCGTTGCGCCGTCGTGCTTCGACATAATGGCCCAGCCGTTCTACCTGGGCCAGCCCAACGGCAGCCTGCAGGTTGGTCATTCGGTAGTTGAAGCCGATGTGTTTGTGCCAGAAGTGGCGCTCATCGCTGAAGGCGTGATCCCGCAGGTTCCATGCCAGGCGGGCGATGTCGATATCGTCGGTGGTGATCATGCCACCTTCGCCCGTAGTAATGATCTTGTTGCCATAGAAACTGAAGGTGGCCGCGTCGCCGAGGCCACCGGCTCTGCGACCCTTGTACTCGGCGCCATGGGCCTCGGCCGCATCCTCGATCACCGCGATGCCATGTTTTTCAGCCAGCGCCATCAAGGGGTCCATATCGACGGGGTGTCCGTAGATGTGCACCGGGAGAATGGCCCTGGTGCGCGGCGTGATCTTTTCGGCGACCTGATCCACATCCATCTGCCAGTAGTCCAGCTCGTTGTCCACCAAGACTGGCGTGGCGCCGCAGTAGGTCACGGCGTTGATAGTGGCGATCATGGTGAAGGTGGGCAGGATGACCTCGTCACCCGGCTCCAATCCCAGGGTTGCCAGCGTCAGGTGCAGGGCCACGGTGCCATTGGCACAGGCAATGCCAAAATTGGTGCCACAGGCGGCTGCAAATTCGGCCTCAAAATCGTGAATGAAGCTGCCTGCCGACGATATCCAATTGGTCTCGATAGCCTGCTGGACGTACTTAAGCTCATTGCCGCTCAGTTCAGGCTCGCAGACCGGGATGATCCGTCGCCGGCTGGGCTGGTCGAAAGCGGGAATCGGACGGTAGCTCACCTTGACTTCGGGATCCTGAGCTGGGATGATCTCAGCCAAATCGCCCATCTCATCCAGGGAAAGTTCAAACGGTTTCAACATATCAGGTTACCTCATGGTTTTCATCTGGAGTCTGTCTCTTGCAGGCTTCGCCGCAGCGATTCAATCTCCAGCCTGAGTTGCTCGATTTCGAAGGCATCTTTTCTCGCCTCGCGCCGTTCACGCCGCCAGGCAAGCCAGGTCGTTGACAATAAGGCCAGCACCGACACGACCGTCGTGATCAAGGGGAGAATAATGGCGATCAGGTCGGAACGGTCCAGCGTACTCGGCGCCACGATTGCTTCCACGCCATTGATGGCAATGGTCAGGGTATCCTGCCAGCGGGTTTCCTGCTGCGGGTCGACCATTTCGAGTACGGTCTTGGTTGGCAGCGAGAAGCTCCACTGTTGAACGTAGTTGGCCACGGCCCACAAGGTCACAAGTAACGATACCAGGGCGAGGACAGCCAATGCCAATTGAAGAAGAAGGGTTCTCCGGCGCTTCAGTCTCTCGTTCATAAGCTATCTCGTGGAAGGTCTCATCTAGCTAGCTGCCTTCTCTCCACAAATGCCATCCTGTCGCGATATATTTGCGGCCCTTGCTGAGATAGTCCCAGATATTGGCGCCGGTCTTGCTGTCACCCGTCGTGCGCGGCACGCAGACGTAGGGTACTTCGATCAGTCGATAGCCCAGGCGATGGGCCCGGGTCAACAGATCGATGCAGTATTCGCCGTAGTCACCCTGCAGCCTGATTTGTTCCAGGACTTCGGCTCGAGCTGCAATGAACCCACTGGTGTAGTCATGGATCTGATTGCCGAGCAACAGCATGGCATAGTTGTTGATGATCCAGCTCAGCGAGCGCGCCATCGTGCCGTGGGCGACGTCGGCGCCACCGGGAATCCAGCGGGAGCCAACCGCCATGTCGGCACCAGGTTCGGTGATCGCGTGTACGAGATGTGGCACATCCTCGGGCGGCATGGAAAGATCACAGTCCATCCAGGTTACAACCGCGGCGCCATGGGTATCGATGGCCTCGTCGATACCGCGCTGAATAGCTGAGGTCAGGCCCTTTTCATCGATCCGCCGCACGAGAACGACCTCTTGCCCGCTGGCTTGTTTCCGGGGATTCACCGCAAGGGCAATTTCCTCCACTACCTGCCAGGTGCCGTCGGGAGAATCGTCGTCAACCACCAGCACCATATAGGGTGCTGCATTGCTGGCCAGTAGCCGGCGGATGAGCGGGCCTATGTTGTCCCGTTCGTTGTACGTGGGCAGCACGGTGCAAACCAGGGCACCGCCTGCCTGAATCGTGTTATCGCTCATGCAGTCTCACACAACCAAAACTTCGTTATTCAGGACAAGGCATTATACGGCATTGCCTATTGAAGGGGCAAGAAACGGTGGGGAGTCGAGCATGCTGGCTATTGGAGCGCTGGTCAATCCATGGTAGAATAGTGCATCTGATCTAGTGAATTTGTACTGTGTGTGAACGAAGGTTTTGGCGATGCAAGCGATATTGCGGGCATTCGACAGCGCGGCCGACGGCGTTTTTGTGATCGATGAGGACCAGCGGATTGTCTATTGGAACCGTGCCGCTCAGGACATTTTGGGCTATCGGCCAGAGGATGTGTTGGGCCGTTCCTGTCACGAAATCATCAGGGGACGCGATGACGATGATCGGGCCTGGTGTCGTGCCAACTGCCACGTAACGCTGACGGCGCAGGCCGGGGATCAAATCGATACTTTCAACACGTGTGCCCGTGCAAAGTCGGGGGAGCTGGCCTGGATAAACGTGACCATCCTTTCTCTTCGATTGTCGGAGGAGGTTGGCTTGCCGTTGGTGGTTCATCTTTTCCGTGATGCCAGCCAGATAAAACAACAGGAGCAATTTACCAGGGAAATCACGTCGGTAGTCCAGGCGTTGGATCAACCGCCCTCCGTTTCACCGGTTGCGCCTCAAACCACTGACACTGCGCCGAGCAATTTGACTGCGCGGGAGCAGGAAGTGCTGGTCTTGATGGCCCACGGCTTGAGCACCGGCGAGATATCCAGCACCCTGTCCATTTCTTCCTCAACGACCCGTAATCACATCCAGAATATCCTCCAGAAACTGCGGGTGCACAGCCGTGCCGCCGCGGTTGCCTATGCCTATGAGCATGGGCTTCTCTCCTCATAAGATTAATCCTCCTGTTAGCGATAGGAACCGTCGTCTCTTGTAGGATTCCATGAAAATGATGCATTTGCACTAGGGGAAATGATGTAATTGCATCTTCCCCCCGATTCGATTCTCCTGTATAGTTAGCTAGAGCGTCTAAAACGCTCAAAACGCTCAAAACGCTCACATCTGGCAATGAGGCGAGATGGACCCGATTTGTCACGCAAATCACCATCGAGACCTGGTGAGCGTGAGCTTTTTTTTGGGACGTAGCCCACGAAGTGGACCACGTGAGGAGAGAGTTTATGACAACACGCACCGAGTCGGGCTCGCGCATGCTTGGCCGAGCCCAAGTCGCCGATATCTTTGGTGTGTCTCCCAGCACGGTCACCCGTTGGGCCGACGCAGGAATGCTTCCGACCATCAAGACCCTGGGAGGACACCGCCGATATGACGCAAAGGTCGTCATGGAGTTAGCCAATCAATTTGGCAAGGAGTTCATTGTTATGGAGGAATTGATCATCGGTGTGCCGAGTATGTATGCCGATCATCACGTGCTCACCGTGCGTGAGGCGCTGCTTAGCATTGACGGCGTAGAAGAGGTAGAGGCCAGCGCCGCTTTCAAGACGGTGAGGGTTTTCTTCGACGCCAACGTGGTGAATGCGCAGATCATCGCCGTTGCGCTGCAGGATGCTGGTTATGCACCTGCGGGACTGGCGATGGCGGAGATTGCTGTCGTTCCGGTGTCGGATGGTAAAAGGGATCCGGCCTGGGCTCAACTCAACATGCGCACAGTCGAAACACACCCCGCGGAACTAGGGGCCGTCGCGTAGGTTCGATAAATAAATATATGGAAGTAGACAAGTAGCCAGGGCGCAAAGTAAGCTTGTGCTTGTTTCTAAAACACGAGTTTCCTTGCTTCCTTATCTACTTGTGTACTTGTTTACTTTATTTACTCCCCAAGGAGATCACTCATGGCACGAAAGAAAGCGCGAGATGTAACCGAACGCTCGATGGATCCGGCAGCCCAGGAAATGCTGATCAAAGCGGACCTGTTGGGCATCGAGACTGCGTTCACCCGAACCGAAAACATGCCCGCCTGTACCATAGGAAGCGGACAGAAAGGTGTGTGCTGCAAGAACTGCTTTATGGGCCCCTGCCGCATCACCAAGGATGGCCAGGTGGGCGTTTGCGGTGCAACACTGGAAACCATCGCCGCTCGCAACATGGCCAGGGCCATTGCTGCCGGCGCGGCGGCCCACTCCGACCACGGTCGTGATCTTGTCTTCACTCTGGAGGCCGTAGCCAAAGGTGAGGCACCCGGTTACGTCATCCGTGACGTGGCCAAACTGTGGGACGTGGCCCATCGCGTGGGAATCCCCACCGAGGGACGCCCGGTCAATGACGTGGCACTGGACGTGGCAAACAAGGCCATGTCCGAGTTCGGCCAGCAGCGGGGTGAACTGGTTTATCTGAAACGGGCGCCCAAGAAGCGCTACGAAATGTGGGGCAAGCAGGACCTCAAACCGCGCGGTATTGACCGTGAGGTGGTGGACATCCTGCACCGCACGCACATTGGCGATGACCAGGACCCGGTCCACATTCTCAAGGGCGCCATTCGCACGGCACTCTCCGATGGCTGGGGTGGCAGCATGTGGGCTACCGAGGTCAGTGACATCCTTTTTGGCACTCCCAGCCCTAGCGTGAGCCAGGTTAACCTTGGCGTTCTTAAAGATGATGAGGTCAACATCCTGGTACACGGCCACGAACCGACCCTTAGCGAGATGATCCTGACCGCAGTCTATGACCCCGAGCTGATCGAATATGCCAAGTCCAAGGGAGCCAATGGAATCGCCCTGGCTGGCATCTGCTGCACCGCCAACGAGATCATGATGCGCCAGGGCGTACCCAGCGCCGGCAATTTCCTGCACCAGGAACTGGCCATTCTCACCGGCGCGGTCGAGGCCATGGTGGTGGACGTGCAGTGTATCATGCAGGCCCTGCCCAACCTGGCCGAGAACTTCCATACCAAAGTGATCACGACCTCGCCCAAGGTGATGATGACCGGCGCCATCCACATGGAGTTTGACGAGCATCATGCCCAGGAGGTGGCCCGGGACATCGTGCGGCTGGCTATCGACAATTATCCTAACCGCGAGGTCGACAAAGTCACCATCCCCGACGTAACGGAAGATCTGGTGCCTGGCTTCAGCCACGAGTACCTCAACTACATGCTGGGCGGCAGCTTCCGCGGTTCCTTCCGGCCACTCAACGATGCCATCATGTCGGGCCGCATTCGCGGCGCCGCCGCCATCGTGGGTTGCAACAATCCCAAGATGACCCAGGACAAGGGTCACATGGACATCACTACCGAGTTGCTCAAGAACGACGTGCTGGTGGTACAGACCGGCTGTGGCGCCATCGCCGCTGCCAAGTACGGCTACCTGCTGGGCGAGGCAGCCATGGAAGTGGCCGGCCCCGGCCTGCGCGAGGTCTGCGAAACGGTGGGCATCCCGCCAGTTCTGCACATGGGCTCCTGTGTCGACAACTCCCGTATCCTCACCGTGTTGACCCAGATGGCCACCGAGGGAGGACTGGGCGAGGATGTGGACGACCTTCCCGCCGTCGGCATCGCCCCCGAATGGATGAGCGAAAAGGCGCTGTCCATCGGTACCTATGCGGCGGCCAGCGGCGCCTACGTGCTCTTCGGAATAGACTCGCCTGTCGAGTTCAGCGAAGAGGTGACCGAGATCATGTCCCAGGGATGGGAAGAGATGATCGGTGGCAAAGTGGAATTCGTCCGCGACCCACAGGAAATCGTGCGCCGCAGCCTGGAGCACATGGACAAAAAGCGGGCCGCGCTGAAGCTGCCCGAATACGACCCCACTCGCTTCGGCGACAGTGGCGATTACCCGATCGACGACTTCCTGAGCATGCCTGAAGAAGAGCAACAGGCGGCGCTCTACGGCGTGCCCGCGTAGCGGAGCAGGACCAGACGATCGGAGGTCAGAGGTTCAGAAATCAGAGGTTAGCAGCAGATCAGAATCGTGGAGGGGGAGGACCATGTAAATCCGGTCAGTGAAGGATCTGTCTGTGTACAGGAAGGCGTACCAATTGGCAATGGAGATATTCGACATCAGCAAGCAGTGGCCACTCGATGAGTGCTATGCTTTGACCGGGCAGGTCCGACGATCATTCCGGTCAGTGTGCAGCAATATGCGAGAAGCCTGGGCAAAACGCTTTTACCCAGCGCATTTCGTTAGCAAGCTGACCGATGCTGATGGCGAAAATGCCGAGACAGAGACCTGGCTCGATTTCGCACAAGACAGTGGGTATCTGTCAGCAACTGATCATGATCGTCTGATCAGTGAAACCAGGCAGATCGGCGCAATGCTCGGATCGATGATTCACAAACCCGAGCCGTTTCTCCTGCGCAAACGTTTCTAGCCATTGCGCCACTCTGACACTCTGACACTCTGGTACTCCGGCAACAAGGAGAACAAACAAATGTCCCGATATATCGCAACCCGAGCGATCCGAGGCGCGAACCTGCTGGTTAACGAGGCCGATGAGTTGCTGGCGAAGACCATCGCCGAGTACGGCCCCGACGCGCCGGTTGCTTTTCCCAATACAGCCTACCACCTGCCCACCATCAACGGCATGCTGGACGTACAGGTAGAGACGCTGGGGCAGCTCGAGCCGGTGCTGAAACAAGCCCGCGGCCTGCTCCATCCCATGCCCGCCGACTGTCGCTGGATGCCTTACCTGGGCGAAACGCTGGACAGCGGCATGGCAACGCTGTTTGCTGCTGAGGCTATCGAAGCGATGCGCTTTGTCAAGGGTGAGGAACCCCAGCGCATCCCTGACTTCTCTGCCAATGGGGACAACGGCTATCTCAACGGCCCGATCGACGACGTGCAGCTACGCACATGGGGCATCGCTTTGGTGGATGGTCGTATGCCCGGCTTTGCAGCCATAGTTGGCTGCGCGAAAAGCAACGAGGTAGCGGTCAAGATCGTGCGCGAGCTGCAGCAGCGCAGCATCCTGATCTTCCTCAGCGGCAACGTCAACGGTCGTAGTATCATCCATCAGCTCCAGGAGGAAGGGGTGGAGATGGGCTACGACACCTACATCGTTCCCTTTGGCCTGGATACCCTGAGCGCTATCTACGCGCTGGGCTTTGCTACTCGCTCGGCGCTGACCTTTGGCGGCCTCAAACCAGGCCAGGCCCGCGAAATCCTTCTCTACAATCGGGCTCGCGTCTTTGCCTTCGTGCTTGCACTGGGCGAGGTGGACGATCTGAAGTACGCGGCCGCGGCCGGTGCCCTCAACTACGGCTTCCCGGTGATCGCCGACACGGTGATTCCCCAGATCTTGCCAACCGGTGTGACCCAGTACGAACATGTCATCTCAATGCCCTTCAACACTGTTCCGGGCAAGGATGACCTGGAGCGCGCCGAAAAAATCGTCCAGAAGGCCATCGAGACTCGTGGTGTTAAGATCCAGATCACCGAGGTACCGGTACCCGTGCCCTACGGCTCTGCGTTCGAGGGGGAGGTTGTGCGCAAAAAGGATATGCGCGTTGAGTTTGGCGGCAAGTACAGCCGGGCCTTCGAGTATCTGCGCATGGTCGACATGGATGAGGTTGAAGATGGAAAGATCGAGGTCATCGGCCCCGGCTTCGATGAGCTGGATGCAGGCAGCGCCACCGACCTGGCTATCATCGTCGAGGTGGCCGGCCGCAAGATGCAAACCGACTTCGAACCGGTGCTGGAACGCCAGGTGCACTATTTCGTCAATGGTGCCAGCGGAATCCAGCACATTGGCCAGCGGGATATCGCCTGGATTCGCATCAGCAAGACGGCTGCAGAAAAGGGCTTTGACCTGAAACACTTTGGCGACATCTTGTACGCGCGTCTCCACGGCGAGTTCGGTGCCATTGTAGACAAGGTACAGGTCAAGATCATCACCGATCCCGCACTGCACGCCGAGTGGCTCGATCGGGCCCGCACTGCCTATGTCGAGCGCAACGAGCGCATGGGCTCCCTCAAGGACGACAGTGTGGGTGAATTCTACACCTGCACCTTATGCCAGAGCTTCGCTCCCACCCATGTATGCATCGTTAGCCCGGAACGACTGGGCCTGTGTGGTGCCTACAACTGGCTGGACTGCAAAGCCAGCCACGAGATCAACCCCACCGGCCCCAACCAGCCTATCCCACTGGGCGATACCATCGACCCGGTCAAGGGCTACTGGACCGGCACCAATGATACAGCGGTATCGATGAGCCAGGGCACCGTCGATACCGTGGCCATGTACTCGATCATGGAGAATCCCATGACCGCCTGCGGTTGCTTCGAGTGCATCGTCATGCTCATTCCCGAGGCCAACGGCGTCATGGTCGTCAGCCGCGAGGATACCAGCATGACCCCGGCGGGTATGACCTTTAGCACCATGGCCGGCATGGCCGGCGGTGGCCTGCAGACGCCGGGTGTGATGGGCGTGGGCAAGTTCTACCTGACCAGCCCCAAGTTCATCTCTTCCGACGGCGGCTTCAAGCGGGTGGTGTGGATGAGCAGCGTGCTCAAAAAGACCATGGCCGATGAGTTCAAGGCCGTGGCCGAGCGCGAGGGTGAGCCCGATCTGATGGACAAGATCGCCGACGAAACCAAATGTTCCGAGGTGGACGGTCTGCTCGAGTGGATGGAAGAGGTCGAACACCCGGCCCTGTTCATGGATCCGATTTTCTAGGTCAGAGGATCGGAATATCAGAGTCTCAGAGCGTCAGATTACCAGGGAAACGCCGATAGCAAGGATATTCGACACTCTGAGACTCCGAAACTCTGACACTCCGGTCCCCGGTCAACCATGATCTAACATGCCTACACCCATCCTCGTTCGCGACATCATGCGAGTCGGCGTACCCACCTGTAGCGAGAAGTCGCCTCTGAGCGAGGCGGCCCGGCTGCTGGTGGCGCGCAACGTCAGCGCATTGATCGTGTTGGATGAGGATGGCAATATGGTCGGATGGGTTGGCGAGCAGCATGTGGCAGGGGCGATCGACCGTGACTACAGCACCCTGACAGCTGCCGATGTCATGGATGAAGCGATTCCTGAGGTGCCGCCCGACGTGCCGGCTGCTGCCGCGGCCCACTTCATGATGGACCGGGGCCTGCGCCAGGTCTTTCTGAGCCACAACGCCGCGGGCGTCCGCTATCCGGCAGCGGTGTTGACTCTGCAGGATGTGGTACGCATCGTGGGAGGCCTGGATCGGGCACCGGGCGTTGGTGTTGGCGCCGAGAGGCCCTCTCCCATCGATCTATTCAAACACCGCTATGGGTTGGCGTAACAATCCATTCAAGAATGATTGCGACACCACGCAACCATGAAAAATCCGCTGGTTCTCCCGAAAGGAGCTGTGCAGCAAGATGGCTGTGACTATTCCTAAACAGAAGTATACTGGTGCGGTGAGAGAAGTTGTCATCGGCGCTACAGAGGAGGAAGGTGGCACGCGCTCCCATACCGTCACCGTGGGTGGCGAGACGACGCTGCCCTTCCTGTTTCACGAGGGCGACATGCCCAATCCACCGCGCATCGCGGTTGAAATCGCCGATCGCCGGCCCAAGGATTGGTCCCCTCTTCTATTCGATGCCTGGGGCGACGTGGTCGATGATCTGGCTGCCTGGGCCAAGGCTGCCGAGGCCACCGGAGCCGACCTGATTCTGCTCAAATTGACCGGACCTGTGCAGCGCGCTGACGGCAGTACCCCCACAATCGACGAGGCCCGCGAGGCCGTTCGCACCGTCCTGGAGGCCACCGGACTGCCATTGATGGTATTTGGACCGGGCCAGGTGGACCTGGATAACGAATTGCTGGTGGCTGTGGCCGAGGAGGGGGATGGCGAACGGCTGGTTCTGGGTGTCTGCGAGGATAAAAACTATCGTACCATCGTGGCAGCGGCTATCGCCCACGGGCATCTGGTGGACAGCCGGACACCTATGGATGTCAACCTGTCCAAGCAGCTGGTGATCCTGGTCCGGGATGTGGGCCTTTCTCAGGAACGCATTTTGATGGATCCCAGTACCGGCGCTCTGGGCTATGGTATCGAGTATGGCTACAGCGTTATGGAACGCCTGCGCCTGGCTGCATTGAGCGGTGATGCCATGACCCAGCAGCCTATGCTGGTTACCCCGGGCGAAGAAGCCTGGAAGCTCAAGGAGTCCAAGGTTGGCGAGGGAGTTCCTGAAGCCTGGGGCGACTGGGCCGAACGGTCCGTCACCTGGGAGGTGCTCACCGCGACAACCTTACTGCAATCGGGTGCCGACATTGTGGTGCTACGGCATCCCGAAAGCGTGAAACAGGTTCATGCGACGATCGAGCGCCTGATGACACCGGCAGCCAATGGCACATGATCAGAGGATCAGAATGCCAGAGGGCAATCGTTCTTGTGAATTTCTGACATTCTGAGACTCCGACACCCTGAGACTCCGACACTCTGAAACCCTGCCCCAAGGAGAACCCACGTGACCGAAGAAACCACCCCCCAACCGGAATACACTGTCGAACAGATCGTTGCTGCCATTAGCCAGCAGATCGAAGTGAGTCATGGTGGGTGGGTTGAGTTCGTCGATTATGACGGCAAGGTATTAAGCGTACGCCTGCAAGGCAACTGCGTTGGATGTCCCATGTCCCAGTACACGCTGGCCATGGGCATCGGCGAGACCGTAAAACAGTTCTTTCCGGAACTGGAGTCGGTGCAGGCGGTCCCGTAGACAGAGGATCAGAAGCCAGAAAGTCAGAGGGCCAGAAATGGGCTCGATTTGAGACTCTGGGACTCTGGAACTCCGATACTCCGATACTCCGATACTCTGCACAGATTGAGAGGAGACCACCCATGGCCCTATCCGGCCTTCAGATTTACAAACTACTGCCCAGGACCAACTGCAAGGATTGTGGTTTTCCTACCTGTCTGGCCTTTTCTATGAAACTGGCCCAGAAGCAGGTGGAACTGGCTGCTTGCCCTCATGTGAGCGATGACGCCAAGGCTGCCCTTTCCGAGGCGGCAGCACCGCCTATTCGCCTGATCACGGTAAGCAGTAATGGCCACAAGTTGGAAGTGGGCAACGAGACGGCGCTTTTCCGCCATGAGAAAAGATTCTTCCACCAACCAGGTCTCTTTGTCCGGGTGAAGGATGGCGATCCGCTGGATGAGGTGAAATCGACGGTTGCCGAGGTGGATGATTACATGGTCGACTACGTTGGCATTGAGTTGAGATTCGACGGCATTGCTGTGGAATGCACTTCAGGGGATCCTGAAACCTACGGCAGTGTGGTGGGTGCCATTTGCGATGCAACCGACAAACTGCTGATCCTGATGGCGGACGATCCAAAGGTCATCAAAGCCGGACTGGCGGCTGCTGGTGAGGAGCGGAAACCGCTGATCTACAGTGCTGATGGCGACAACTGGCGGCGGATTGCCCTTCAGGCCAAAAAGGTTGGCGCGCCCCTGGTCGTGCGGGTTGACGACGGCGATCTCGATGCGCTGGCAGAGCTCACCGAGCAGGTCGTCAATTTTGGAGTCGACGACATCGTATTGGATCCCGGTGTACGCGATTTCAATGAGTCGCTGGCGACCCTGACGGCTGTGCGTCGTCTGGCCCTGAAGGAAAACTTCCGGCCGCTGGGATACCCGGTTATCACCTTCCCTGGCGAGGGAGCCAACGATGCCTCGAGCGAAGTGGTTCTGGCAAGCCAGCAGATTGCCAAGTACAGCGGCTTCGTGGTTGTGGATCACTTCACACCCGCGTCTGCTTATGCGCTTCTGGTGCTGCGGGCCAACATCTTCACCGATCCCCAGAAGCCGATCCAGGTTGAACCGGGCATCTACGAGATCAATAATCCCGGCCCCGATGATCCGGTGATGGTTACCACCAATTTCAGTATTACCTACTTCAGTGTGGCCAACGAGTTGGAGAGCAGCGGAAAGCCTGGCTGGCTGATGGTCGCCGACGCCGAGGGCATGAGCGTACTCACCGCCTGGGCCGCCGGTAAATTTGATGCAGAACGCATCGCCAAGGGTGTCAAGGAATTCGGCATCGAGGACAAGATCAATCACAACAGTTTGATCTTGCCCGGGCATGTGGCCGTACTTATGGGTGAACTGGAAGAAGAACTGCCCGGCTGGAAGATCATGGTCGGCCCGCGCGAGGCGGTTGATCTGCCGGGCTTCCTGAAGATGTAGCGACAGTAATCGGTGATCGGCTATCAGTAATCCGATTGCCGATCACCGGACCAACCATATGACACATACAATTCACACGGTTCAGTTCGAGCCGGCTGGAGCGACGATTGCTGTTCCGGCCGGTACGACGATCGTCGACGCGGCTCAAGCCGCCGGTATTGACCTGAACATCCCCTGCGGTGGGCAAGGTCGGTGCGGGCGATGCGCCGTTAACGTTCGCGCGAACAACGGTGGTGACCCGGTGCGACGCCGCTCTACCTTGCGGCTGTCGGCCGACGACATCGCGGCTGGCTACGCGCTGGCCTGCCAGACGGTGATCACCGGTGATGCGACGATCACGGTGCCTCCGCAAGAGCGCATCGCCCGCATTCTGACCACCGACAAGACGGTTCGCAAGATCGAACTGCCCTTCGATTACAGCATCGAGCGGCAGCCGCTGCGAGCCTGTTTCCTACAGCTCGACCCGCCCAGCCTGGAGGATCAAACCGATGACTGGAGTCGGGTGCAGGCAGCACTGCATCGGCAGACAGGTGGGGATGGCACCGGATTCCTGATCGATCTGCCAACATTGCGAAAACTGGGATCGGTCCTGCGCCAGGCCGACTGGCAAGTAACGGCGATCCTTGAGAACACCACATGGGATCGCCCCACAGGACCGCCGCGTGTCGTCGATGTTCTGCCGGGTGATCAGACCGGGCACCTTTGGGCAGCAGCGTTGGACATCGGCACAACAACCGTTTCCCTTTTTCTGGTGGACCTGGCGACCGGCCGGGTTGTGGCACAGGCTGCCGACTATAACGGACAGATCCGGCGGGGCGAGGATGTTATCAGCAGGATCATCTATGCCAACAAAAGAGGACGCGGCGACGAGGCGACACGGCGACACGGCGACACGGAAACGCGAAGGCGCGGGCAGGGCATGACGGGCGGGCAGGCTGAGTTGCAGCAGTTGGTATTGGAGACGATCAACGGCCTGATCGGGCAGGTGTGCGGCTTTCGGGGCATCGAGCCGGAACAGATCGTTAAAATGGTGGTCTCCGGAAATCCCACCATGCACCATCTGTTCCTGGGACTGCCTCCTGAACCCATTCGACTGGATCCATACATCCCGGCGGCCAACCACTATCCCGCCATCTCGGCCAGCGAACTGGGGCTCGCCATCAATGGGCAGGCAACCGTCGACTGTCTGCCGGGCGTGGCAAGCTACGTGGGTGCCGATATCAGTGCCGGCATTCTGGGATCAGGGCTCTGTCGGATCATCGAAAAGACCGGCGATGGCCTGCCCATTCTCTTTCTGGACATCGGTACCAACGGAGAGATGGTGCTGGGCGACTGCGACTGGCTTGTGACCTGTGCCTGCTCTGCTGGTCCTGCCTTCGAGGGGGCCGGCGTGCACAATGGCATGCGAGCCACCCTGGGTGCCATCGACGAGGTGTGGATTAACACCCAGACCTATGAGCCGACCATCAGCGTCATTGGTGAGGAGGAGGGGGAGAAGCCCAGAGGCCTCTGCGGCTCGGCGTTGATTTCGCTGGTTGCGGAGTTATTCATCACCGGCGTGATCGACAGAAGCGGCAACCTGAACTTTGATTTGTATGACCTGGACGCCGGGGACTCGGTCGGGGACCGTCCCCAGTTTCGTCCCAGGGTTCGTGAGGGAGAACACGGCGGCGAATATGTGGTGGTCTGGGCAGAAGAAAGTGGCACTGGCGAGGATATCGTCATCACCGCGGTCGATATCGACAACCTGTTGAGGGCCAAGGCCGCGATCTACGCCGGCTGTTCGGTTTTGGCGGGCAGCGTGGGACTCACGATGGATGTGGTGAGCCAGGTGCTGGTCGGCGGTTCCTTTGGCAAACATATCAATGTTGAGAAGGCGGTGCAGCTGGGCTTGTTACCCGATGTTCCCTGGGAGAAGTTCCGGTTCCTTGGCAACACGTCGATCCAGGGCGCCTACATGGCGCTGTTGGATAGCGACCTGCGCCAACGGGTGGCTGAGATCGCCGGAAACATGACCTATCTCGAGTTGTCCTGCGACAACCAGTTCTACGATCAATTCATGTCTGCACTGTTTCTGCCCCATACCGATATGAGCCAGTTTCCGTCGGTGGCGGCATTGCTGGCAGAATAGCCACGAATTACACGAATTTGATCAGAAAACAAATTGATAATGACACAGTACATCTGTCATTGCGAGGAAGCCGAGTGTTACGCTATCGAGAGATGCGAAAGCTGTATCAGCGAGGCTGACGTGGCAATCTCAATATGACTTTACTTCACGATGAACATAATTGACTTGTAGGCTACTCTGAGATTGCTTCGGCCCGATGGAGTGGCTGAGATTACGGGATTTCGGGACCGGGCCTCGCAATGACAAACTGCAATATCTGGAATAACTGAGCAGTAGTTCGGTGAGACACAGTTTCTGCCGAAAAACAATTTGTCAAATTCGTGGCAAAGATTGGAGCCTATATTGACCACAACAATCGCATTAGCCGGCAAGGGAGGTACGGGAAAAACCACCATTGCTGCTCTCTTGATCGATATACTGGCAGCTCGAGGCGCCGGGCCCATCATGGCGATCGATGCTGATCCCAGCAGCAACCTTAACCTGGCGCTGGGTATTCCCCTCAATCGGACCATCGGCGACATCCGAGAGGACCTGCTGGAGGATGTTCAGCGCACACAGATGGCTTTGGGAGTTTCCCAGCGGGAAGTACTCGACGTAGAAATTCGTATGGCCGTCGAGGAGGCAGAGGATTTCGACCTGTTGGTAATGGGTCGCCCCGAGGGGCCAGGCTGCTACTGCCCGGTCAACCATACGCTGCGTCAGGTAGTTGACCTGATGGAGGAAAGCTACAACTACGTGGTGATGGACAACGAGGCAGGAATGGAGCATCTGAGCCGCAGGACCACCCGGGACGTGGACTGGCTCCTTTTGGTCAGCGACCCCAGCGTGCGCGGCATGACTGCGATAGGTCACATGATCAAGATGGCTGATGCGCTGAACATCAACGTAAAGAACAAGGCCATCGTCATCAACCGGGTGCCCACTTCAAGCAATGGAAACAACGAGATTCCACCGGCCGTCCAGGCCATGATCGACGAGTTTGACGCACCTCTGTTGGGGGTGATAGCGGCCGACCTGATGGTGAACCAGTACGACGCCGAGGGCAAACCGTTGGTACAGTTGCCGCCAGATAGTCCAGCTCGCCAGGGAGTCGCGGCACTCGTGGATAGAATCGTGTTTGGATAGGTGAAGAAGGCACAAAGGTTGCACTTCGGTAACTCTGCGACTCTGCCCCTCTGTCACTCTTGAACTGGAACACTCATGACTCACCCACTGGTCACCCAACTCCGTTTCGCCCGCAGTGAGTTCGTGCGCTGTCTGGATGGCGTGTCCGATGAGGATTCCCGCAAGCGATACCTACCCATGAACGGCATCAGCTGGATGATCGGCCATCTGGCCAACCAGGAGCAGTGGTACTGGCTGATCCTGGCTGAAGGCAGGTCTGTTGTTCCAGGACTCAACGACCTGGTAGGCTATGGCAAGCCTGCCAGCACGCCACCCCTGGCAGAGATGTGGACCGCGTGGCGTGAGGTGACTGCCGCGGCCGACGAGTATCTGGACACGGTGACCGGCGAGACTCTGTTGTCCCATTTCGACTGGGAAGGAGAGCCGGTCGGGGAGAGCGTCGGCACCTTGTTGCAGCGCAACCTCTATCACTACTGGTTCCATACTGGTGAGGCCCACGCCGTGCGCCAGATGCTGGGCCATCCCGATCTGCCCCAGTTCGTAGGCGGGTTTGGCGAGGCGGTGTATCGTCCCGAAAGGCCTGCCTGATAAGGGTCTCTGCCGATCAATTGACACCACCCACCATACATTTGTTAGGAGAGGAGACACGCTCCAATGCAATTCAACATCATCGGCGAGAACATTCACATTATCTCGCCCAAGGTCAAGGCAGCAGTACGGGATCGTAACGTCAAGTTCTTCCAGGACCTGGCCGTCGCTCAGGTGGAAGCTGGCGCGGTAGCGCTGGACCTGAATATCGGGCCGCAGAAGAAACATGGTCATGAGATCATGCCATGGCTTGTGGAGATCGTCCAGGAAGTGGTGGATGTCCCTCTCAGTTTCGACACCATGAACCTGGCTGCCATCGAGGCAGGCTGCAAGGTGGCCAGGGTGCAGCCTATCATCAACTCCACCTCGGCCGACCCTGAGCGTCTGGAAACAGTAACGCCCCTGGCAAAAAAGTACAACACCAAGCTCGTCGCCCTCACCATGGGCACCGGCATGATCCCCGTTGGCGCCGACGAGCGGGTCAACATCGCGCTGGAGACCCTGATCCCCAAGGCGCTGGAACTTGAGATTCCCGTCGAGGACCTGATCATCGACCCGCTCTCCCTGACCGTGGTGGGCTGCCAGGAATACGCGCCCGAGTGCGTCGAGGCGGTGCGCATGCTCAAATTTGCCTGGGACCCGCCGCCGGCGGTATCGGTGGGCCTGTCCAACACATCCAACCGGGTGCCCCACGCCTTGCGCCCGCTGATCAACCAGACCTACCTGATCATGCTCATGGGCGCAGGCCTGGACACCGCCATTGCTGACCCTCTGGACGAGGGCGTGGTCGAAACGATCCGCATCGTCGAGCAGCGGGACGAAAGCACAGCGCTAAACCAGCTCAAGCTGCGCCTCTTCGACGCCACCATGGAGATGGACACCCTTCAGCCCGAGGATGTGGACTTCGACGATCCCGACCAGGTGGCATTCTGGAAGACGGTGCAGATCCTGCGGAACGACGTGATCTACACCGACTCGTATCTGGATTTGTAGCATGGTTGCTGAAGGCGCAGAGTCGCAGGGCTCCAAATGTCCCAATAGCACATAGGACGCAGGGGCGCAAAGTCTCAGTGTGCCTGCAATGAAAGGATTACCGGCATTGCCGGATTCTTGGGGGAACATGAACGGAAAGGATGAAAGGCAAAGAAGACCTCGCGGATACGAGAACACGGAAATCTTCAGGCTGAGCAAACGCCTGGCGGTTGAGATCCACAGGATGACGTTGGCGGAATTGCCAAAGTTCGAGCTGTACGAACAGGGTTCGCAGATCAGACGCTCCAGCAAATCTGTTGTCGCCAACTTCGTTGAAGGCTATGGCATGCGTCGATACAAAGGCCAGCACAGCGTATACGTCAACCGGTCAATTGCGTCCAATGACGAGACCAAGGCGCACCTGGAAATGCTCCACGAGACCGGCTCTCTCAACGCCAACCGCTACAGGCATTTCTACAACAACTACCGTCGCCTTGGTGCTATGCTCTAGAACTGCTTGAAGTCACTCGACGCCTAACCCGCGACCTTGCGACCTTGCGACCCTGCGACATCTGAAGGAGTTGTAACATGACCACAAACGGACAACGCAACGGACACAACGGCTCCGCCGCGCCCGTCGGTGCTGTCATGGTTGTCGGCGGCGGCATTGCCGGCATGCAATCGTCGCTGGACCTGGCCGATGCTGGCTACAAGGTCTACCTGGTGGAAACCCAGTCCGCCATTGGCGGGCACATGGCCCAGTTGGACAAAACCTTCCCCACCAACGACTGTGCCATGTGTACCATCAGCCCCAAACTGGTGGAGGTGGGTCGCCATCCCAATATCCATGTCATGGTGGACAGCGAAGTCACGGGCATCGACGGACAGGCCGGAAACTTTCATGTCGAGGTGAAACGCAAAGCACGCTACGTTGACGTGGACAAGTGCACCGGCTGTGGGGAGTGCCTGGACGTCTGTCCCGTAGTCCTGCCGCCACTGTCCAACGTCTTCGACGAGGCGCTGCTTGATCGCCGGGCTGTCTACCGGCTCTATCCCCAGGCCGTGCCCAGTGCGGTTACCATCGATAAGCTGGGCGTTTCACCCTGCCGGGATGCCTGCCCCATCAGCCAGCGGGCCCAGGGCTATATCGCCTTGATCCGGGAGGGACGCTACGCCGACGCTCTGCGGGTCATCCTGGAGGACAATCCCTTTCCGGGCATCTGTGGGCGCATATGCAACCACCGCTGCGAGGATGCCTGCAACCGCGGCCTGGTGGATGACCCCATCGCCATTGCCTCGCTAAAACGCTTCGTCACCGACATGGTTTATAAGGCGCCGCGGGAGCCGCTGCCGCGGCGCGAGCGCACGAAGCAGGAAGAGATCGCCATTATTGGCGCGGGGCCGTGCGGCCTCACCGCTGCCCGCGACCTGGTGCGCGATGGCTACGGCGTGACCGTGTTCGAGACGCTGCCCGTGGCCGGTGGCATGTTGCGCGTCGGCGTGCCCGAATACCGCCTGCCCTCCTGGATCATCGAGCGGGAGGTGCAGAACATCCTGGACGAGGGGGTGACGCTCAAGCTCAACCATCGGGTCGAGGACATCGACTCGCTGTTCGATCAGGGCTTTGACTCCGTGATCATCGCCGTGGGCGCGCACGTGGGTAAGAAGCTGCCGATCCCCGGCTCGGATCTGGAGGGTGTACTGCTCAACACCGTTTTTTTGCGGGATGTGCGCCTGGGCAACCTGCCAAAGCTGGGAAAAAGAGTCGTAGTGCTCGGCGGCGGCAACGTGGCTATTGATGTGGCGCGCACGGTCGTCCGGCTGGGCGTGCCCGAGGTGCACCTGGCCTGTCTGGAAAGCCGGGAAAAGATGCCCTCCCACCAGTGGGAGATCGAGGATGCCGAGGCGGAGGGGGTGATCATGCACCCCGCGCACGCCTTCAACCGCATCCTCGACGACGGCAGCGGGCACGTGGCCGGCATCGACGTCAGCGATGTCAGTTTCATGGAGTTCGACGCCGAAGGCCGGTTGGTTCTGGAGACAGTGCCCGACTCAGAACACGTCATCGACGGCGATACCATCATATTCTCCATCGGTCAGGCAGCAGGTTTGGCCTTCATTCCCGAGGATAGCGGCGTTGGCACCACGCGGCAGGGCCTGGTGGCGGTCAATCCCAATACGCTGGCGGCGACCCGACCGGGCGTCTTCGCCGCGGGCGATGCTGTGACCGGCACCGCATTCGTGGTGGACGGCATCGCAGCCGGCCACCAGGCCGCCGAGTCGGTGAAGAAGTTCCTGCAGGGTGAGGAGTTGGAGCCGAAGCCCAGGCCTGACCTGCCGGTGGTCACGTTGACGGAGGAGGAAGTTCAGGCCACGGTGGAGAGTGGCCTGGTGAGCCGCACGGGCCGCATCAAGATGCCCGAGCTGGACGTGGATGCCCGCCGCAACAGTTTCGCCGAGGTCGATCTGGGCTACAACGAGGCCCTTGCTCAGGAGGAGGCGGCCCGCTGCCTGGCCTGTGGCCATTGTTCCGAGTGTCTGAGCTGCTGGTACATCTGCGGTGTGGACGCCATCGACCACGACATGGTCGAGACCCACGAGCAGGTCAACGTCGGTGCCGTGATCCTGGCGCCTGGCTACACGGCCTACAATCCCGCCTTTGACGAGGAATATGGCTTCGGTCGTTATCCCAATGTGGTTACTTCGCTTCAGTTGGAGCGGTTATTAAGTGCCAGCGGACCCACCTTCGGTCATGTCAATCGCCCTTCCGATGGCAAACCGGCCCACAAGATTGCTTTTCTACAATGCATCGGTTCACGCGATCAGAATCACGACTACTGCTCTGCTGTATGTTGCATGTATGCTACCAAGGAAGCCATCATGTGCCGCGAGCACGATCCGGAGGTGGCGTGCCATGTGTTCATGATGGATATGCGGGCCTACAGCAAGGGCTATTACGAGTATTACAAACGAGCCGAGGATCGTTACGACATTCAATATACTCGCTGTCGTGTGTCGGAACTCAAACATGACCTGGCAACGGACGACCTGATCCTGCGCTATCAGACCGACGATGGCAAGCTGGTGGCTGAAGCATTCGACATGGTGGTGCTCTCGGTTGGCATGGAGATGTCGCAAGAAGTCAAAACGCTGGGACGCGACCTTGGCATTCAGCTTGACGATTACGGTTTTTGTACCACCGTGCCCTTCAAACCACTGGGAACCAGCAAGGCGGGCATTTTTGCCTGTGGACCCTTTGTGGAGCCCAAGGATATTCCCGAGACGGTGGTGGAGGCCAGTGGGGCTGCCGCCATGGCCGAACGATTGTTGGCTCCTGCCCGCGGCACGCTGATCACGCCGGTGGAATACCCACCCGAACGGGATATTGTCGAAGAAGAACCCCGGGTCGGCGTATTTGTTTGCCACTGCGGTTCCAATATTGGCGGCTTTCTGGACGTGCCTGATGTGGCTGAGTATGCAAAAGACCTGCCTGGTGTGGTCCACTCTGAGCACAACCTCTACACCTGCTCCCAGGACAGCATCGTTCACATCACCGAGCAGACCAAGGCGCTGGGGCTGAACCGAGTTGTGGTCGCCTCCTGCACGCCCCGTACCCACGAAGGGTTATTCCAGGACAGCATTCGCCAGGCCGGGCTCAACCCCTACCTGTTCGACATGGCCAACATCCGCAACCAGGTGTCGTGGGTGCACTCAGACAACTGGGGCGAGTCCACAGAGAAGGCCAAGGACCTGGTGCGCATGGCCGTGGCCCGGGCCACCCACCTGAACCCGCTGCACAAGGAAACGCTGCAGGTGCAGCAGAAAGCCCTGGTGGTCGGAGGCGGCGTGGCCGGCATGAGCGCTGCACTGACCCTCAGCGAGCAGGGCTTTCCTGTTGATCTGGTGGAGCGGACGGGGGAGTTGGGGGGGAATCTGCGGCATTTGCATTTCATGCCGGATGAAATGGCCAATGATCAACAATCAATGGTCAATGATCAATTGCCAATTGCTAATAGTCAACGGTCAGCGGTCAAGGATCAAACGTCGTCCGAAGCCTCGTTAACCATTGACAATTATTCTCCTCAGGCTTTCCTCGCCGACCTGCTGGCAAGCGTCAAAGGCGACGACCGCATCACTGTGCACCTCAACACCGAGTTGGCCGACACGACCGGCTTTACGGGTAATTTCACCAGTAGGCTGCGGAGGAACCCCCCTTCAGTTCCATCCTCTCCGGAGGATGGCCGGAATGGCCAGGCGGTCGAGACAATCACGATCCAGCATGGCGTCACCATCGTTGCCACCGGCGGTCAGGAGTACCGCGGCAATGAGTATGGCCTCGGCCAGGATTCCCGGGTGGTGACTGGCCTGGAGTTCGAGGTGCTGTTGGCCGAGTGGTCGGGGGAGCAGAGGATCAGAGGGGCAGAGGATCAGTGGGTCAGAGAATCGGGTGATCAGATTCCACATTCCGCCGCCTTCCTGCTCTGCGTCGGCCCGGCCGAGAACTACTGCGGTCGCACCTGCTGCACCTCGGCGTTGAAGCAGGCTATCAAGTTGAAGGAACTGAATCCGGCTGTGCGCATTACGGTGCTGTATAAGGATATCCGCACCTATGGATTCAAGGAGCGGCTGTACACGCGCGCGCGCGAGCTGGGCGTGGTGTTCATGCGCTATGATGAGCAGCACAGGCCGGAGGTCGGAGGGCCGGGGGATCAGAGGAACGGAGGGACGGAAGGTCAGCGGATGGGCGTGCCGGTTGAGATTCGGGCCTGGGAGCCGGCGTTTGATGAGTGGATTACGTTGACGGCAGATCTGTTGGTGCTGAGTGTGCCGATGGTGCCGGCTGAGGGCACGCACGAGCTGGGCATGAAGCTGAAGCTGCCGATTGACCTGAACGGCTGGTTCCTGGAGGCCCACCCCAAGCTACGGCCGGTGGATTTCGCCTCCGATGGGTTTTATATGGCAGGCGCCGCGCATTTTCCCAAGTTCGTCGACGAGGCGATTGCCCAGGCGCAGGCGGCTGCGGCTCGCGCGGCCACGGTGCTCAGCCATGAGACCATGACGGTCGGTGGCGCTATCGCGCAGGTAGACCCGCAACTGTGCGTCGGCTGCCTGACCTGTGTACGTGTTTGTCCCTATGGCGTGCCGACGGTCGATGGCGCGCAGTCGGGCATTGGCGGCATTTTGGGCGCGGCGTTGATCAATCCGGCCATGTGCCACGGTTGTGGCGTCTGTATGGCGGAGTGTCCGGCGCGGGCGATCCAGCTCATGCACTATCGGGACGATCAGGTGGAGATTAAGATTGATGCGTTGTTTGGGTTGGAGAGGCTGGATTGATTGCCAATTGATCATTGACCATTTCCAATCCCGGAGCACCCCATGAGCACTGAAAACAGCTCAGAACTGAACGTCAACAGTGATTCCTTCCAGCCCCGGATCGTTTCCTTCTGCTGCAACTACTGCGCCTATGCGGCGGCGGATCTGGCCGGTTCGCTGCGTTTGAGCTACCCGCCCAACATTCGCGTCGTGTTGTTACCTTGCACCGGCCGGTTGGACTTGCTGGAGGTGTTGCACACTTTCGAGCGCGGTGCAGATGCGGTGATGGTGGCCGGATGCCTGGAGGGCGACTGCCATTTTCAGGAAGGCAACCTCAACGCCCGGCGTCGTGTCGAGTACATGCAAAGCTTGTTGGCAGAGATCGGGCTGGAGCCGGAACGCATCCGAATGTTCAATATGTCCTCGGCCATGGCCGCCGCCTTCGCCGAGGCCAGCACCGAATTCACGGTGGCTATTCAGAGCCTTGGTCCCAGTCCGCTGGGCAAACAGCCTGTCGCAGAAGCTGAGGCCAGCGAACCAGAGGTGGCTGCCGTGGCAACGTGATCTATATCCTACCCAAGTCCATCAATCCAAGCTACAATACCAGTAGCCGAGCCAAATTCACACCTTTTCTGATTTCTCATTCTCTCCTCCCGGAGGTGTTAGATGATCGTAGCTGAACAGAAGCCGCTGGATGAAATCAAGGAGATGCTGTCACCCTACGACAAAGTGCTCGTAATGGGCTGCGGCACCTGCGTTACCGTCTGTTTTAGTGGCGGGACGAAGGAGGCAAGTGTGCTGGCGTCCATGTTGCGCATGTCTGCCAGGCTCGATGGCGCGCCCAAGCAGGTGGACGAAGTCACCGTGCAGCGCCAGTGCGAGTGGGAGTACCTGGACACCGTCAAGGACCAGGTCGCAGCCTACGATGCCGTGCTTTCATTAGGCTGCGGCATCGGCGTTCAGGCCATTGCCGAGCATTTCAAGGCCACCCACGTTCTGCCGGGCCAGAACACGGCCTTCCTGGGCCTGCCCACGGAGCAGGGGGTCTGGGAGGAGCGCTGCGCGGCCTGTGGCGACTGTATCCTGGATGTGACCGGCGGTATCTGTCCCATCGCTCGATGCGCCAAGCAGTTGCTGAACGGACCATGTGGCGGCTCGCAAGCAGGCGAGTGCGAGATCGACCCAGACGTGCCCTGTGTCTGGCAGCTTATTTGGGAACGAGCCACGGAACTGGGCCAGGTCGAGCGGTTGCTGGAGGTTCAGCCTGCCAAGGATTGGAAGACCAGCCGCGACGGCGGCCCTCGAAAGATCGTGCGCGAGGACCTGAGACAGGTCTCGCTTGACCTGGATGAGCATCTGTAGCGGCACCTTTGTTTTCGACACTTGCCCACGAGCTCCCATAAGCTCCCATCTCTAGGAGAACCAACATGACCGAAACTGCCGTCATGGAAGAAACAACCGATTTTGCCCTTAAATCGAACAGCAACCTGGAGCGCGTGCTGGATGCCGGCCATTTCGCCGTTACCGGTGAGCTGGGTCCGCCAAAGAATGCCAACGCCGATGTGATTCGGCGCAAAGTGGAACTGTTGCGCGGGCTGGTCGATGCAGTTAACATAACAGATAATCAAACTGCCATCGTAAGAATGTCCAGCATCGGCGCCGGCGCTATTCTGGTGCAGGAAGGATTGGAGCCGGTGATCCAGATGACCTGCCGCGATCGCAACCGGCTGGCCATTCAGGCTGACCTGCTGGGCGCGTACGCGCTGGGTATGCGTAACTTGCTCTGCCTGACCGGCGATCACCAGACTTTTGGCAACGAGCCGGGTGCCAAAAACGTGCATGACGTCGACTCGATGCAGCTTGTGAATATGGTCAAAAACCTGCGCGATGAAAAGCATTTTCAGGGAGGAGAGGCCATCAAGGCCAACGAGCCCCGCTTTTTCATCGGTGCTGCGGCCAACCCTTTTGGTGATCCCTTTGAGTGGCGGCCCTATCGGCTGGCGAAAAAGGTTTCAGCAGGTGCAGACTTCATCCAGACTCAGCTCATCTATGACCTCCCGAAGTTCAAGGAATATATGCAACGGGTTCGGGATCTTGGCCTGCACGAGAAGGTCTATATTCTGGCCGGCGTGGGTCCTCTCAAATCGCCTGGCATGGCCCGTTACATGGCCAACAATGTGCCGGGCATGGACGTTGAGCCCTGGTATGGCGAGCGCATGCAGGCGGCCGGCAAGGGCATCGAGGACAAAAAAGAGCGTGGCAAGGCGTGGCGAGCTGAGGGTATTCAGATCTGTATCGAACAGATTCAGGAGTTGCGTGAGATGGAAGGGGTTGCCGGTGTTCATGTCATGGCTATCGAGTGGGAACGCGCCGTGCGGCCCATCGTCGAGGGCGCGGGGTTGTTGCCTCGCCCGACCTTCGAAGATGTTGGCAGCAACGGGACCGGTGACTAGCGCTGGGTTTTCAGAGCCCCTGTCGAGTCATTGCGAGGAGATCGAGCGTAGCGGCCGCGCGAACGAGTCCATGGCTCGCCACAAGCGAGATCGACGTGGCAATCTCTCATTGTGAGCGGCACAACCCAGTCTGACCTTCAGATCGGCATCGAGATTGCTTCGGCCCATTCGGAGATTCGGCGTTCGAACAATCTGACGCTGGGCCTCGCAACGACATGATCAATCCATTGTTTAGCAATACACTTGGTTTTTCGATCCGAATCTGTCACGAATTGTATGAATTAAGCGAATTAGGTTTCTATCATTCGGTATTCGAGCAATTCGCCCAATTGGTGGCCAACTGATCATTTGGAGCAACAATGAACAAAATCGCAATCACTGGCAAGGGCGGCGTTGGCAAGACCACCCTTTCATCCGTGCTGGCCTACCTGTACGCGGAGCAGGGCATCGAGGTGTTGGCTGTAGACGCCGATCCTGCCTCCGGGTTGGCCGTGTCACTGGGATTCCCACCCGACATGGTCGAGTCCATCGAGCCGATTTCCGAGATGGGTGACCTGATCTACGAACGCACTGGCGCCAAACCGGGCACCCTCGGCGGTTTTTTCAGCCTGACGCCCAAGGTAGATGACATCCCGGAGCGTTTCAGCGCCACCTGTCGCGGCATACGCCTGCTGCGCCTGGGCACCATCAAGATCGGCGGCACCGGCTGCCTTTGTCCCGAGAACGCCCTGCTCAAAGCCCTGACGACCCACCTGTTGATGCGCCGCAATGAGGTGCTGATCCTGGACATGGAAGCGGGCGTGGAGCATCTGGGCCGGGGCACCTCGCAGGCCGTAGACGCCATGATCATCGTCATCGAGCCGGGCCGGCGTAGTGTGGGCGTTATGGAAGATATCAAACGTTTGGCCACCGACCTGGGAATGAAGAACCTCTACCTGGTGGCCAATCGCATCCGGGGCGAAGCCGACAAGGAATTCATCCGCAAGATGGCCGGTGATCTCCCTGTGCTGGGCTTTCTTCCCTACGATCCCCAGGTTATCGAGGCCGACTTGACCGGCCAGGCCGTTTACGACATCGCGCCTGAAACAGTGGTGGCAGCGCGGGAGATGTTACAGAACCTCAACTCGAGCGACGGCTCGACATCTTAAGGAATGGTCAATTGTCAACGCGAGAGATTGCCACGTCAGCCTCCCCGAGCCTCGGCTTCCTCTCAATGACCAACCAGGAATCTAGGTCAGCCGGGCATAGGTTGACCATTAACCATTGACAATCAGGGAGCAGCCCATGAGCGGCACCACAACACGAGAAACATCATCCACCGGCATTCGCCTGATCGACATCGTGCAGGAAGCGACGGGCAGCAACGTCTTCCTCTGCTACCAGTGTGTCAAATGCACCAGCGGTTGCCCGTTGGCCGAGTATTTTGACCTTACGCCAAACCAGGTGATGCGGGCGGTGCAGCTGGGCATGGATGAACAGGCCTTGAGCAGCAAGGCCATCTGGCTGTGCGCTGCCTGCCAGACCTGCACGACCCGCTGTCCCCAGGGCCTGGATATCGCCGGCACCATGGACGTCCTGCGCATGGAGTCGCGGAAAAGAGGCTATGAGCCGGCTGTGCCCGAGGTTGCCGCCTTCAATGACGTCTTTTTGCGCAACATCAAGTTGCTGGGGCGCTCCTACGAAGCCGGCCTGATGGCTGAACTGAATCTGCGCAAGCACAAGCCAATGGATGATATGGACCTGGGTGTGGAGATGATCTTCAAGCGCAAGATCGCTCTGCTTCCCCATTTCGTACGGCCTCCCAAGAATCCAAAGAGGGAGGAACGGGCCGAGAACGAGGTAGCCTACTTCCCTGGCTGTTCATTGCACTCCACCGCGCCGGAGTTGAATCGCTCGACCCTGGGCGTGGCCGAAGCACTGGGAATCACGCTGACGGAGCCCAAGGGATGGCTATGCTGTGGCAGCAGCCCTGCCCATGCCGCCGACCCCTTGCTGGCCGACTCTCTGCCGATTACCAACCTGTCCTTGATCGAACGCAGTGGTTTCGATGAGATGGTAGCGCCCTGCGTGGCCTGCTATGGCCGTTTCAAGACCGCGGTGCACCACACCAGCCACGATCCCCAGTGGAAGGCCGAGGTCGAAGAGGCCGTGGGCCAAAGCTACGAAGAGGAAAGCGTCAAGGTCTGGTCGTTGGTGGATCTGATCCTGGAAAAGGTGGGCATCGAAGCCATCCAGGAGCAGATGGTCAAGCCGTTGGAGGGGCTGAAAGTGGTCAACTACTACGGCTGCCTGATGACCCGGCCGCCGGAGATCATGCAGGCCCCCAATCCGGAGAACCCCCGCACCCTGGACCGGCTGATGGAGGCGCTGGGCGCGGAGAGCCTGGACTGGAGCTACAAGACCGATTGCTGCGGCGCCAGCCTGAGCCTGAGCGATGCCGGCATCGTCCTGGAGCTATCCGAGAAGATCCTGCGGGCGGCGCAAGCACGCGGCGCCGACGCCGTGGTCGTGGCCTGCTCCCTGTGCCATGCCAACCTGGATGCCAGGCAAAAGCAGATGAGCCTGGAGCAGCCGATCCCCATCATCTACTTCACGCAGTTGATGGCCCTGGCCCTGGGCCTGGATGAGAAGGCCATGGCGCTGAACAAAAACCTGATCGATCCACGACCCTTATTGGCGGAGAAGGGATTGCTGAATTAACATGCTAGTCAAAGATCGAATGACGCCTGATCCTTTCTGCGGGACGCCGGAGATGCCCGTCACCGAGGCCCAGGCGCTAATGCGAGAGAAGCGGATCCGGCACCTGCCCATCGTGGATGACGCCGGCAAGCTGATCGGCCTGGTGACGCAGCGAGCCCTCATGAAGGCCCTGCCCTCGGATGTGAGCCACTTCAGCAAGTTCGAGATCAGCTACGTGCTGGCCAAGATCACAGTCAAGGACGTGATGGTCACCGACGTCGTGACCATCGACGAGGACACAGCTATCGAGGAAGCAGCCCGCATCATGGCCGACCGGCGGTTGGGCTGTCTGCCCGTCATGCGCGACGGTGAGCTTATCGGCATCATCACCGACAACGACCTTTTTACCCTGATGGTAGACGTGCTGGGTGCCCGCAACGAGGGGCTGAGAGTCACCGTGTCGCAGCCTGATCGGGCCGGCGAGGTGGCTCGCATCTCTTCAACCATCGCCAGCGCCGGCGGTTATCTGTTGGCCTACATCACCTATCCCACCCGGGACCCGGCGGTCTGGTCGTCGGTGCTCAAGGTCACGAACCTTTCGCAGGACAAGTTGGTGGATGCCCTGGGGAGGTTGGAGGGGATAGTCGTTGAGGATGTCAGGGTGATGTAGGGTTGGAGAAGTGGGAAGTTGGAAAATGAGTAAGTGTATACAGTAAATGAGTATACAAGTACATAAGTACATAAGTAAAAAAAAGTAGGCTATCCTACTTGTCTACTTGCTTGTAGTTTAGGAGAATTTATGACGATCGGACGAAGTAAGCCTGATGGCGCAGTGCTCGTCGTCGGTGGCGGTGTGGGAGGCATGCGCGCCGCCGTCGATCTGGCCGAGGCTGGGCTCAAAGTATTTCTGATCGAACGGGAAGCCACTCTGGGCGGCCGGGTGGCACAATTGGGCTATATGTTTCCTACCCACGACTGCGTGCTCTGTCGTGGCACCTCAGACCATGGCTATGGTTGTACCAGGCCTGCCATCTCGCCCGCCTTCATGGACAACAATGTCCACCCCAATATCGAGATCATGACCCTGACCGAAATCCTGGCTGCCAGCGGATCTGCCGGCGATTTCGCTATCGACCTCCGGCACCATCCTCGCTACGTGGCGATTGACAAGTGTACCAACTGTGGCTTGTGTGCTGTTGTCTGCCCTGTGCATTTGCCCAGTGAGTTTGAGGAGTCCATCGTCACACAGATGGCCGTGCACAAAAGTGCGCCTCGCTCTCTGCCCGACGCCTACTTTATCGACAAGGGCGATTACTGCGAGGATTGCGGGCGGTGTGTCGAGGTCTGTCCCACCGATGCTATCGATCTGGATGAAACGATTCAAGATGAGACGATTCGGGTCTCTGCGATTATCCTGGCTCTGGGCTACAATCTGTCGGATGCCTCTGTGCTGGAGGAGTACGGCTACGGTCGTTATCCCAATGTTATCCATAGCATGCAGTACGAGCGCTATGTCAGCCGCTCCGGGCCCACCGAGGGCATGGTGATGCGGCCATCGGACAACCAGTCGCCGAAACGGATCGCCTGGCTTCAGTGCATCGGCTCGCGCGATCAGGAGCATCCCTACTGCTCTTCGATCTGCTGCATGTACGCCACAAAGGAAGCAGTGCTGGCCAAGCAGCGCCTCGATGGCGTGGATTGCCGCGTGTTCATGATGGACGAGCGGGCCTTCAACAAGGAATTCAACGCCTATTTTCACCGTTCCAGGGATGAGTTTGGCGTTGATTACGTGCGCTGCCGCATCTCCGGGTTGAAGGAAGACCCGTTGACCAGCGACCTGATTCTGCGCTACCCATCCGATGGTAACGGCACCATGGTGGAAGAGCGCTTCGACATGGTGGTGCTGTCGGTGGGCGTTCAGCCACCTGGAAGCGCCGAGTCCCTGGCCGGCATGATGGGCTTCGATCTCAACGACTATGGTTTCTGCGCCACCGATAAGTTTGCACCCCTGGAGACCAGCCAGCCGGGCATTTACGTCTGCGGGGC
This sequence comes from Chloroflexota bacterium, assembly GCA_034717495.1. Taxonomy (NCBI): domain Bacteria; kingdom Bacillati; phylum Chloroflexota; species Chloroflexota bacterium. The sequence continues at coordinate 160,880 of JAYELL010000038.1, forward strand.
CTTTGCCTCGCCCAAGGAGATCGCCGAGACGATCATCGATGCCTCAGGCGCGGCCGGTGACGTTATGCGTCTATTCCACGGTGAACTGGGCCAGAATCCTTCCAGCCGCGAGTTTCCCTTCCTGAGCAAAGGAGCGGCTGAGTTTCCGCCTGAGCGGGACGTTTCCGGCGAACCACCCAGGGTAGGTGTCTTCGTCTGTGAGTGTGGACCCTCCATCGGCGGCGTTGTCGACGTCAATCGCGTTGTGGATCAGGCCCAAAGATTTCCCAACGTGGTTCATGCAGCCAACGTGGACTACGGTTGTTTTCCCGCCGGCATGGATGCCATCAAGGACGCGATTGCCGAGCATAGTTTGAACCGGGTTGTGATCGGCGCCTGCAGCCACCGCACTCATGAGCCCCTCTTTCAGAGAACGGTGCGTCAGGCAGGGCTTAACGCCTATCTGATGGAGATGGCCAACATCCGGGAGCAGTGTGCCTGGGTGCATCCTCATGAGCCTGAGAAGGCAACACGCAAGGCCCTGGAACTGATCCGCATGGCAACCGCACGGGCCAGCGTTCTGGAGCCAGTTCACAAAGCGGTGGTGGAACCGGCCCGGCGGGCGCTGGTGGTTGGTGGTGGTGTGTCCGGAATGACCGCGGCCCTGGCCATCGCCGACGGTGGGTTTGAAGTGGTCCTGGTGGAACGCAGCGAGACGCTGGGTGGCAATCTCCAAAACATTCACTTCGTGGTGGAGGGTTACAATCCCCGGCGGCTCAGGCGCGATCTGGTCAACCGCGTGCGCTCCCACGAGCGAATTTCCGTGCATAGCAGCACCGAATTGGCGATGCATGCCGGGCATGTGGGCAACTATCGGGCTATCCTGCGAAGCCGGGATGGCAGTGAACAGGTTGTGGCTCACGGTGTGACCATCGTGGCAACCGGCGGACAGGAGGCTCGTGGCAGGCGATATCTGCTGGCAGAACATGAAAAGGTCATCACACAGCTTGAATTGGAAGAGGCTATTGCCTATCGCCTGGACGAGATCGCCAGGCTTAAACATGTGGTGATGATCCAGTGCGTAAAACCCGATAATGTTGAGCACGACTACTGTTCCCGGGTTTGCTGCACCAGCACCATTAAAAACGCCATGCGTATCAAGGTGGCCAACCCCGATTGCCAGGTGACGGTGCTCTACAAGGATATCATTACCTACGGTTTTCGCGAGCAATACTATACAGAAGCCCGACGGCGGGGTGTGGTCTTTGTGCGCTACGACGACGAGCATGAGCCGGTGGTCGAGGACGCAGGGACGCAGGGAGGTGGGGACGCTGAGATTAGTGTCCGCGTGTACGAACCTACATTCGATCAGTGGATGACGCTGAACCCCGATCTGCTGGTCCTCAGCATGGCTATCCAGCCCTCGGATGGCACCGATGCGCTGGCCGATCTGCTGGGCGTTCCTCTCTCGGTTGAGGGATTCTATCAGGAGGCCCATGTCAAGATGCGGCCCATGGACTTCACCGACGAAGGAATCTTTGTCGCCGGCATGGCCCACTATCCCAAGTTCATCGAGGAGAGCATCAGCCACGCCCTCGCGACAGCCGGGCGGGCCATGACTATTCTCTCCAAACAACCGCTCTTTATGGGCGGGACCATTGCCATCGTCGATCAGGATAAATGTGTGGGCTGTCTGACCTGCGTGCGCACCTGTCCCTTCAATGTTCCGAAGATCGACTACGAGAAGGCGGGTGTTGGAGGGATCATCGGTGCCGCCTATATCGAGCCTGCCCTGTGTCAGGGGTGTGGAACCTGTACCGCGGATTGCCCGGCTTCGGCTATCCAGGTGTTGCCCTACGCCGACGACCTGATGCTGCAGTCGCTGAGCGGCGTTTTGGGCAGTTGGGTGCCGGTGGTGCCGTAACCAGTAATCAGTATGCGGTAAGCCTAAGGCCCTTTTCCAAAAACTGATCACCGATCAGCAATTGCGGATCGGAACTTGCAGGAAGAGTGAATAAATGACGGACAACGGCTTCGAACCGGAAATCACAGCATTCATGTGCAACTACTGCGCCTATATGGCAGCGGATACGGCTGGGTCGCTCCGCATCCTCTATCCTGCCAACGTAAAACTGGTCAAGCTGCCCTGCACCGGCAAGACTGACCCGCGCTTTATTCTTCGTGCTTTTGAGGAAGGTGCCGATGGCGTTTATGTAGTGGCCTGTCCCATCGGAAACTGCCATCACGTGCGAGGCAACGAGCGGGGCCTGGCCCGGGTGAAATATACGCGACAGCTCCTGGAGCAGGTGGGCCTCGAGCCAGAGCGACTGGAAATGTATTTTCTGTCGGGCGGACAAGGCGGCGCCTTTGCCGATGCAGCCAAGGAGATGACGGAACGAATCAGGACATTAGGACCGAATCCGTTGAAGGGGGTCGTTTCGGAGAAGGATTGATCCCTTGAAGATCCATTTAACCGCTGCTCCTTAAGCGGTGCCGAAGATGCCTATGAAACAGGGTCCCTTGGCGGTGCTGACAGCTATCTATCTTCGCTAATCGCCTCGCGGGAAAAGTCGCCAATCCAATTTACCCACGTGAGGTCGTGGCGTACAGCGTTGTACAACCGCTGATCTGTAGTCCAGAACTCACAGCCACGTAGTTGCGCCAGGGCAAGGTAGGCGGTATCGTAGGCCCGGGGGCGATTGTACTGTTTGGCAAGTTGCCAGGCCAGAGGAAAGATGGCGCGCCGGTGGGAGAGACGCACGTTGATCTTGAGGAACTGTTCAAAGGCCGTCTCGCCTTGTTCGGGCGTAATCTCCCGCAAGTGCACGAGACGCCGCAACGTCGAAGTTACTTCGAAAGCAAACAGCGCCGGCGCAATGAGGGTCTTCTCCTCTCGGCGCCAGCGTGCCAGCAATGCCTCGGCCTGATCGCTTAAGGGGAAGGGCAGAAGCGCCCAAATGATGATATCTGCATCAACGCAGACCAAGGAGTTCATCGTCCCTTTCTTCGCTCACCAGTGCCACAATATCTAGTTCGATCGGCTTTCCGCCTCTGCTGAGCAGGATCTCTTCTCGCAGCGCGCGCAGATCGCGCATGAGATGATTATCCTGTTTTCTCTGCACAACCGGTATCTCGATCTGTTCTATCTCCAGCATATCATCTTCAGCCAACTGCTGCATAATCGCTTCAAGGCAGTATTGGGTTACAGCGACGTCACGTCTAACCGCAGCCAGTACAATCCGCCGCTTGAGTCCTTCATCGGTATAGACTTGGATTCGTTTGTTGGCCATTGACTCACCTCCGCACCTATCATACCATTTTAACACCATGGTGTCAATATCGGTACACAATTTCCATGCCCTATGGCTTACCAGTTCTTTCCTTTTTACGCCTCTTTTCGCCCTCCTCGTAATTGCTTTCACTATCCATTTTTCAGTACGGAATGTGGGATGGAAGGTCCAACCACGCACAATTACGTGTCTGTCCAGGCGGTGCTATAATCCTCCCATCACGTTGGCAACGATTGCTTTCTTTGTCTATGCGGCTGTGAGCCAGTATCACCGGGGAGAACGACGAGAGGCGTTGCTCATTGGGCTGGCAACAGGATCCGACAACAATAAGGAGTATGAAACCCGATGACTGAAACAGGAAAGACCAGGCCCGATTATGTGATCGAACTGGAAGAAGCCTATGGTGCTCCGAGCCAGGAAGGCTTTGGCAGCGCTGTGTTCTTTGAACGGTTGAAGGAAAACGACGAACTGGCGGAGGCTGCGCTGAAAGAATATCAGTTTTTCGTCGGCGACCTCTGGCAGCGCTATGGAGAGGATGCCTGGATGGGGCCCTGGAAAGAGGTCTATTCGCGGCAACCTGACACCATCCACGATATCCTGGCTGAACTGCGCGGCATGGCGGACCCGGACGCGGCGATGGCGGTGGAGATGATCCTGGAAAACGTGGATAATCCCGAGCAGGCGCGCCTGGCGCTGGTGGACGCCTTTGATGACCCGGCCGTGACCGAGCTGAAAGCCTTCAATCTGGGCGACGGGGAAGCGATGGCGGGCATCCTCGTCGCCGGACGGCGCCCGGCACAGGGTGAGGGAACCTTTCTGGTGTTTCTGATGGACTAACGCGCCATCTTCCGAATCCTCTGAATTCGAATAGGTACCTTCATTTCAGGGAACATTTCCAGGTCATTGTGGAGATGTGCGGCGGCATCGGTGTCCCGACTATTCGGCCAGTATGGTATCGATAGCCGCCAACTCTTCAGCCTCGAAGTGAAGATTGTCGAGGGCCGCTACTGCTTCCTCTACGTGACCGACCCGGCTGGCACCGATAAGCGCCGATGTCATGGTCTCGTGTCGCAGCACCCAGGCGATGGCCATCTGGGCCATGGATTGGCCTCGCTCGCGTGCCAGGTCATTGAGCCTGTCCACTTTGGCGATGCGAACCTGGCTGATGCTGTCACCCCAGTGCAGGTCCCCGGCCCACTTGCCCGCTCGGGAATCGGACGGAATACCCTTCAGGTATTTGTCGGTCAGGATGCCCTGGCACAAGGGCGAGAAGCCGATACAACCGATTCCCTCCTCCTGCAACACATCCAGAAGACCGTTTTCGATCCAGCGGTCAAACATGTTGTAACGGGGTTGATGGATTAAACAGGGCGTGCCCAGGTCGCGCAATATGGCGGCAGCCTGGCGAGTCTGATCTGGATCGTAGGTGGAGATACCCGCATACAGGGCCCGACCGCTGCGCACGATGAAATCCAACGCGCTCATGGTCTCTTCCAGAGGGGTATCGGGATCGGGACGATGGCTGTAGAAGATGTCCACGTAGTCCAGCCCCATCCGTTTCAGGCTTTGATCCAGGCTGGCAACCAGGTATTTGCGCGAGCCCCATTCGCCATAGGGCCCCGGCCACATGTAGTACCCAGCCTTGGAGGAGATGACCAACTCATCGCGATACCGCCTCAGATCTTCGGCCAGAATCCGGCCGAAATTCTCCTCAGCCGAACCAGGCGGCGGACCATAGTTGTTGGCCAGGTCAAAGTGGGTGATCCCCAGGTCGAACGCTCGATGGATCGTCTGACGGCCTGTCTCAAGCGGGTCAACACCGCCAAAATTGTACCAGAGGCCCAGGGTGATGGCTGGTAGCTTGAGCCCGCTGCGGCCGGAGCGGCGGTATTGCATATTGTCATAACGTGACGGATTGGGTAGGTAAGCCATGATGTCCCTCTTGTTCTCGCGCTCTTGCGCGGCTTGCGATATTCTAAACGTGATCGGCAGTTAGTCCAGTAATGGTAGCTCTTCAGGCAACACCAGTACTTGAATACTGCGTGCCTGACCAGGTACACGTGTTATCAGACCCTTATCGTCTAATTTAAGGATCATTTGGTGAACAGTTGGGGGAGTCACACGAAAGTAGTGCTGAATATCAGCTTCTGCTGGGGAGCGTCCATTTATTTTTGTGTAGTAGTAGATAAAGGCCAGGTATTGGCCTTGCTTCGGCGTGAATTTCATCATAAGCTAGACCTTCGTTGGTATCTAAGCTAATCCAACTATGTCGCCCAACGAGTACATCAGCAGCCGGGCGTTGTCATTCTTGACATGTCTTTGCGTGAAACGAATTGCAAAAAGTCGCGCTGCTTACCTTCCGTATGTAGTACGGTCGGCAGCACTCGTGGATTATGCTGCCGGGCATGCCAAACCAGTCCGTAGATATTCGGGAAAACGGACAATCATGCTCTCATTATACCACATACCACATCAGTGCCTAGCGAATTGTCAATTGTCAGTGGTCAATCCCACCAGCGCCATCAGCTTAAGCGCGTTGGTGGAGGTAGCGATGCCTGGCCGTAGCGTGTAATCGAAGGTCATGGTTGGCCCATCGGCGCCGTCGATGAACGACTCGGTAAAGTGCACAGGTACGCTGGCAACCGTCAGCTCCGGAGAATCGGCCAGGGTCAAATCATGGGTGGAAACCACACCGATAGCGCCCGTTGCCAGTAGATGGTTGATCACTTGTCGGGCAGCCACCCGGCGCTCGCTGGTGTTGGTGCCTTGCAGTATCTCGTCCAGAAGGTAGAGTAACGGGCGCCCTTGCCGTTCTTCCTGGCGGTCGGCCATATCGACGATGGCCTTGAGACGGCGCAGTTCGGCCATGAAATAGGAGACACCCTGCTCCAGCGAGTCCTGCACCCTCATGCTGGTGGCGATGGCAAGTGGCGGTAGACGCAGCTGGCTGGCGCTGACGGGCCCGCCCATCTGCGCCAGGACCATGTTGACGCCAATGGCTCTCAGCAAGGTGCTCTTGCCAGACATATTGGAGCCGGTGACCAGTAAAAAGCTGCCAGGCGGACCCACGACTACGTCATTGGGCACGGCCTCAGCCGGGGGTAACAACGGGTGGGCCAGGGCTTTTACCGTCAGACGAGCAGCACCATGTTCGACGATTTCAGGGAATACCCAATCAGGGTGGTCGTGGCGCAGGGTTGCCAGGGCGATCAAGGCCTCGACCTCACCCAGAACCGCCAACCAGCTGCTCACCTGATGGCCCGCACTGCGCTGCCAACGCTCCAGCAACCAGAGCAGGTGAAAACTCCAGAGGGTAAAAATCTCGACGATAAAAAAGAACATCCAGCGACGTATGTCGGCCAGGGGCATCAACCTGCCCAGGCGCCGCATCTGGTCGGCCGCGCTGAGATCGCCCGCGGCGAGCTGTTGTTGCAGATCGCGTAGTGCTGGTGATTTGAACGGCTGATCGCTGATGAGTTCGAACATCCCGGCATACGCCCGAAAGACGTTCTGGCGAGCCGCCACCCGTTCCACATCGCTCTTTGCGCGCACACCCAGCGTGAAGGTTAGCAGCATGTTCACCAGCAACACGGCCAGCAGCGCCGGCACGGTGGGGACTCCCAAGAGCAGGGCGATGCCAAGGCCGATCACAAGCAGCGTCAACAGGCGGACCATCCAGATCAACCAGGGCCGCTGGTCCAGCCAGTTCGAGCCACCGGCCCAGTCCATAAACTGCTCGTAGTCTCCCTGGCTTGGACCCAGTAGTCTGCCATGCAGGCCTACCTCATCGCGGAATTCGATCAAAGGGGCCAGTTCTGTTACAGCGGCCTGGCGCTGCCTGACCGTTTCAGGCCCGGCAGGGGTCAGTATCCACTGGCGCAGGGTTGCTTTTCCCACCGGGGTATTGGGCGTGGCAAGCAGGTGTTCCAGGGACGCGTAGCCCAGCAGGTCCAGATCGTCGGCGGTGCCAGAATCGAGTAGTGCTGGCTGCTGCGCGGTTGGGAAAGGCCCCGGGCGTCGCATCTTGTTCCATGTGCGCTGAAGCCGGAATATACCCTGTTCGTTGATGTCAGCCAGGATGCGGTAGCGCGAAACAAGACGATTGACCCGGGCATGAAACGAGAAGGAGACCACAAACCCGACGGCGAGCGCGCCGGTTGCCAGGTAAAGGCCAGGGTTGCCACGCCATATCGCCAGTCCCAGGCAGATCATGGTGGCGATCGCCAGGATCAAGTTTAAATTGCCGTTGCGCCGGCTGCGTTGTTCGTAGAGCGAACGTTGCTGGTCGAACTTGTCGCAGCGCTGCTGGTAAACCTGTTCAGGTGGAAATATCATACCGGCAGTATACCATTACTTCGGCAATAGGGCAGGGCTATATCGGGAATGGCAGTGTCCTCTCCACGGACATGGGCATCTGGGTTGGAAGTCGGAGCAGATATTCCTTGCTGTTTGCTTGCGTTGCACGTGTTTTCGTGCTACACTGATTTTGTGGAGGTATTAATGGATACGCAGAACATAACCTTATCGCTTCCCAAAGCGATCCTGATGAAGGTAAAAGTCATCGCGGTACAACAACAAATATCTGTATCCGGTCTATTGACCAGGGAGTTGCAACGATTGGTTCGGCAAGAGGAAGCCTATGGGCATGCCCATAGGCGTCACATGCAATTGCTTGACCGCGCCAGTGATTTAGGCACCAATGGCGAGATCAAAACGAGTCGGGATGAACTACATGAGCGACGCTGACCGATACCAGTTGGTTGACACGAACATTCTCATTTTTGCTCACGATAGTTCGGCCGGGGAAAAAAACAGACGGGCAAACGCCCTTCTTCGCCGGTTGTGGCAGGAACGCAACGGATGTCTGAGTGTTCAAGTGCTTCAGGAGTTCTACGTAAACGTCACGCAGAAGGTTGCTCAACCATTGAATCCCGCGTTGGCTGCCCAGATCATTGCCGATCTTTCAGTCTGGCGAGTACACCAGCCTGGTGTGGAGGATGTACTCGATGCCATTCAGATTCAGAGCCGATACCAACTCTCCTTTTGGGACGCGATGATTGTTAACAGTGCCCTCCAGCTCGGTTGCCAAACCATCTGGACTGAGGATATGAACACCGGACAGAGCTACGATGGCGTCATTGCGGAAAACCCGTTTTAGCGGCTGGTCAACCCCGATATGCGATTCGCCCGCGACCTGACCGAACTGATCGGCAACACCCCCTTGTTGCGCCTGGCCCGGCTGGCGCCGGACTCCCTTATCTACGGCAAGTGCGAACACCTCAACCCCCTTAGCCTGAAGGATCGACCCGTTCTTCAGATCATCCAGGATGCGGAGGAAAAGGGCTTGCTGAGGCCAGGGGACACTTTGATCGAGGCCACCAGCGGCAATACCGGCATGGCTGTCGCAGCTATCGCGGCTGTCAGGGGTTATCGTTCGCTGCTGGTCATGTCGGAGATTCAGAGCCTCGAGCGGCGGCAGGTGTTGCAGGCCCTGGGCGCCGAACTGGTTCTAACGCCAGCGTCGGATGGCACCAAGGGCGCGCGGGAGAGGTTGAAAAAAATCCTGGCGCAACATCCTGAATACTTCTACGTCGGCCAACATGTCAATCCTTCCAATCCCAGGGCTCACTATCTGACCACCGGGCCGGAAATCTGGCGAGACTCCGCCGGCCAGGTGGCGGTTTTGGTCGCGGCCCTGGGTACAGGAGGCACGATCTGTGGCGCGGGCCGTTATCTGAAGGAAGAAAACCCCGCCGTGCAACTGATTGCCGTCGAGCCGCAGGAGGCCCCATTTATCTCGCAGGGCAAGTTTCAGCCCCACCGGATGATGGGCACCGCTCCTGGTTTTGTGCCCGATACCCTGGACCGCGGGATCATCGACGAGATCTTTCTGGTGAGCGAGGCGCAGGCCTTTGAGACCTGTCGCCGGATCGCCCGTCGCGAGGGGCTGCTGGTCGGTATTTCGTCCGGCGCAGCTGCATTTGCGGCGACCCAGGTGGCTATCCGGCCGGAATATCAGGGCAAGGTAATCGTCTGTGTTTTGGCCGATACCGGCCAGCGCTATCTGAGCGTGGAAGGGCTTTTTGTGCCCCAAAGGACTTGATGGAATCATGACGGAACACCTGCTGCCAACACTTCAGGATGTGCTAAAAGCCCGGACTCACGTCTATCGCTATCTCAAGCCCACGCCCCTGACCCACTACGCAGGCCTGAGCCAGCTTGTCGGCGCCCAGGTCTGGGTCAAACATGAGAACCACCAGCCGGTCGGTGCCTTCAAAGTGCGCGGCGGGCTGAACCTGGTTGCCAACCTCAGCTCGGAAGAGCGCAAAGGGGGCCTCTTCACTGCGTCGACAGGCAATCACGGCCAGAGTATCGCCTTTGCTGCCCGGGCCAACGGGGTACAGGCAACCATAGCCATGCCGGAGCAGTCCAATCCTGGCAAGGTGGCTGCCATGCAGGGGCTGGGGGCCACGGTAGTCTTTCACGGCAAGGACTTCGACACGGCCCGCGAGTGGATCGCCAGGGTGGCGGAGGAGCGGGGCGGTCGTTTCCTTGGCCCCACCGATGAGCCACTGATCCACGGCGTTGGCACCTATGCCCTGGAGATTCTCGAAGACCTGCCCGATGCAGATGCGATCATCGTGCCGGTAGGAGCGGGTAGCGGCGTGTCTGCCACCAGCATCGTTGCCAGGAGTATCAATGCAGCTATCCAGGTCATTGGCGCCCAATCGGCCCAGGCGCCTGCCATGCAGTTGAGCTGGGCGGCTGCTGAACCTGTCACGGCGCCCACTACGACCTTTGCCGAAGGGGTGGCGACCCGGGTGCCCTTCGAGAACACGCGGCGTATCATGCGCGCCTTCCTGGATGATTTTGTGCTGGTGGAGGACCGCGATATCGAAGACGCCATTGTCCTGCTCCTGGAGCACACCCATAATCTGGCCGAAGGAGCGGGTGCGATTCCGCTGGCCGCTGCATTGAACCTGAAGGATCGACTGGCTGGCAAAAAGGTCGTCCTGGTACAGAGTGGTGGCAACCTGTCCATCGAGAATCTTCGACGGATCCTGGACGCCAGAAAGTGAAGCGAGTGGAGACTGCATCGGAATCGAGCAACAGGTCGTTCGACGAATTAATTGCTGAGGCGCTGGAGGCCGACTTCTCCGGCTGGGACTTTTCCTGGTTGGATGGTCGCTGGATCGACGGTCCTCTGCCCTGGAATTTCCGGGAACGGATCGAACGCTATCTGCCAGATGTCAATTCGTTGTACGACATGGGAACGGGCGGCGGGGAGTTCCTGGCATCGCTGGCCCCCCTGCCTCCCGACACCTGGGCCTCGGAGAACTGGTCGCGCAATCTGCCCATCGCCAGGGCCAGGCTGGAACCCCTGGGTGTGACGATGGTCAGTTTTGACTCCATTGACCAGTTGCCCTTTCCAGATGACGCCTTCGACCTGGTCATCAACCGCCACGAGGGCTATGCTCCGGCAGAGGTCTTGCGGATTCTCAAACCGGGTGGTCGCTTCATCACCCAGCAGGTGGGTGGGCGCAACGAATTCAGGCTCAACGAACTGCTGCAGGAGGATCCCTATTTCAAGTATGAGGACTGGGTGCTGGCCAACGCGGTAGCCGACCTGGAGGAGGGGAGTTTCCAGGTCACCAAGAAGCAGGAGGCCTTTCCGGAAGCCCGGGTGACCGATATCGGGGCCGTAGTCTACTACCTGCGGGCCATTCCCTGGCAGATCGAGGATTTCTCCGTGGAACGCTACCGGGAGCGGCTTCTCGCGGTGCATAACATGATCCAGGAAGAGGGATATTTGTCGGTTCACAGCCACCGTTTCTATGTGGAGGCGGTCAAGCCGGTCTGAGAACTCGTGCGCCCGTGCCGGAACTTGTCAGGAGTTCATTGGCAGGCGATCGGGTGTGAGGAGTGACAGGCTATTTGGCCACGTCACTCCCGCTGTCATCCCCGCGAAGGCGGGGAACCAGAGCGTGAATTCCTGGGCACTCGCTCGAACTCACGCCAGGACGACCAATTTTGGCACGCGATGTCGATGGACTCCCGCGTGCGCGGGAGTGACGCAAGCGCGAGTTTCTCGCATGGGCGCATCCCGCGACCACCGTGGGATGGATCACTTGCTCCCTCATCGCTCGCTACCTCACGGATCGGCTGCTGCCGTAGCGTCGCAATGATAATCTGCAAAATCCAGCCTAACAGAGCACTGGTACAGCTGGGTGGAAATCCGTGAGCAGTAATTGTAGTGCGATTTGGAAAATCGTTCTACGGAACCACCAAAGAATTTCTGCCGCGCAGTACCAGAGCGACCTCGAGGAGAATCTTTTGAAGATCATTATCTTTTCAGACCTGCATGCCAATTGGCAAGCCCTGTCAGCCCTGCAGCAAGCCGAGAGTCGGCCTGACGCTATCCTCTTTACCGGGGATATCGTCAACTTCGGCCCTGAGCCGCAACGATGTCTGGATTGGGTCCGGTCAAACGCAACTGCCATCGTGCGGGGAAACCATGACCATGGTGTGGCGTTCGGCGGAGAGCTGGGTGTCAATCCTGGACTCCTTACCGAATACCAGGCGATGCGCGACTATACCCAGTCGATCCTGCCGCCAACGGAGCGGGCCTGGTTGGGCGATTTGCCCCTCAGCCAGACCGTTGCGCTGGACGGGAAACGATTCCACCTGGTGCATGCCATGCCCAGCGATCCGCTGGCGAAGCGATTGTCCCTGGTCACGGCGCGCGAGGAGGTTCTGGAGGCGGAACTGGATGGCCTGGATGTGGATGTGCTGCTTGTCGGCCATACCCATTTGCCGGGTATTCGCAAGGTCGGCGATACCTTCATCGTCAATCCAGGCAGCCTCGGTCAGCCGCGCAACGGCACGCCCGATGCTACCTATGCCGTCTGGCGCGATGGCGAGCTGCAGATCCATCACCTGCATTACGACTATCCAACGACCATGCGCAAGCTGATGATGCTGCCAGTGGATCCTGATATCATCGACCGTTTGCAGGGTATTCTGGAGACGGGTACGGCCTAGTACAGGGGTTCGATCAATCGTCATGCTGAGCGGGTCTGACACGAGACCTGAACAGGAGACGAACAGTGGTTGGCAATCCGATGTCGGTTCGAGCGGGCATCACCAGCCGAAGCATCTCGCGGTGCTGTCTGGGTCTTCACTGCACCGGAATGAGAGGTTTGTTCGGTGGATGAGGTTGCTCACTGGAAATCGCCCCCTGAAAAGAAATCGACAGTGGCTTGACCTCCGGCGATCTTCAGGTCCCGCAGCAGATATTCCAACTCGACACTGGTGTGCTTGGTGGCTGCGGCCACGGCAAAATCGAATAAAGGGCCCTGCCCCGGGCCGTCGAGATTCATGATTTCGTGGGAGTCGGCCGGGATCAGATGGCGTCGTATCAGGGAACCAAAGAGGGGAATCCGCACGCCGATAAAGTGCCAGGGACTGCCAGTGCCGGAGATGAGACCGGGCACGTTCAGGGGATCAGCACATATCTCAATGTCCTCGGGGGAGCAGTTTTCCCAGCCACCGTGTTGGTCTGTCCAAAGCATGACCCAATTGGAGTGCGCGTAAAAATCCTGCCTGCCATGCAGCAAGCGTCCGAAGGCCTGCAGGGCCGCTCTCCGGTCCTTGAGTCGCACCACGGCATCCGCTGCTTCCTGGCGTTGCAGGTCGATATACCGTTGGCCTGCCTCGAAGGCGCTATCGTCGAAGTGAATCTCCGGATGGCCGATCAGATTGGATAACCGATCCTGGTTCTGGTTGGCCTGGACTATCGTCTCCAGATCCTGGGGGCTGAAGCGATCTGCCAGACCATCAGCAGTCATCTTCCGGTGGGCTTCGCTGTTCATGTTCAGACTGTCTGATCGCCCGGTCTTCCAAGGCCAAGCAGGGACCACGCCCTGGACTGGAGCTTCCACAAGGTCAGCAGAATAAGGGTTAAAACGCCGGCCATCAGCGGCGCACGAAGCGTCTGGCGCCGGCCGCGGGGACGAGTTGCCTGGCGCAAAAAGCGGGCTTTGGCCAGCAGGACGTGCCAATCAGGGATTTCATGGGCTTCGGGCAGGCTATAAGATTCCCGCCAGCCAGTCAGATATCTGGATTCTTCCTCCTGCCAACGAGAATCGCTCCAGTTCAGTTCCTCCTGGCAAATGGCCCGAATGCCGGGCAGATGATCGCGTCCGCCGTTGGGCAGCAACAGACCCAAACGGACGCGCCGCAACAGGAGATCGTCGAGGTGAATGACGGACTCGATTCTGGCTGCCCAGCGCAGTTCTGCCCAGAGGATATCGGTGCCCGAGATTCGCTGTAATTCCTCGGGGTTGGCAGTCTCCACCAACTCATAGGCCCGGAGGCCGTAGTGGCCCAGCAGGCGCCTCCGGGCGCGTTCATCCAGGGAGTGTCCAGGCCACAGGTCCACATCGACCGAATCCAGGACCGGCCGGTCACGATCGGGCTCCGATGTCTGCGGCAAACGATCCCGCACCGCCTTGAGCGCATCCAGGGCAATCAAACGAAAGGTGGTGAGCTTGCCCCCGGTGACGGTCAGCATACCCCTCTCGTCCCACACCACATGGTCACGGGATTCCCTGGAAGGATCGGCCTGGCCGGTGGCGACTACTGGGCGCACGCCGGAGAAGGTGGAGATGACATCCTTCAGGCCTATGTTGAGCGACGGAAACTGTCCCTCTACGGCGGCCATCAGGTAGGCGACCTCATTGGGACTGATGCGAGGTTCGTCATCCATTGACTGATCGTGGTCCAGATCGGTGGTGCCCACCAGCGTGATTCCCTCCCACGGGAAGATAAACACCGGGCGCCGGTCAATGGGGTGCAGAAAGCTGATGGCCTGGGCTACTGGAAGACGCCAGGTCGGAAAAATCAGATGACTGCCCCGCAGTGCGCGGATCTTCGGCTCCTGGCCGATCTCCCTGCGCAGCCTGTCGGCCCAGGCGCCTGTGGCGTTGATGACAATCGTTGCTGTGACCATGGCAGTTCGGCCACCACTGTCGAGAGGCAATTCATCCGATCCATCGCCGGCAAGGTCCCGAACAATCACACCGGTGACCTGTCCATCATCATCCTGGAGCAGCGACTCGACTCGTGCGTAGTTGATCGCCCTGCCGCCATCGGCCATCGCTTCCTGTATCACACGAAGTACCAGCCGGGCGTCGTCGGTCTGAGCATCGCCATATTGGAGCCCTCCCTGGAGTTTATCCTGGGTGATGTGAGGCGCCAGCATCTGCATCTCCTGGGGCTCGTAACGTCTGTGGCTCCACTGGAGGGCCAGCAGATCGTAGATTGAAAGCCCGGCGCGAAAGGTCCATGATCCCGGATTGTCGCCCTCGTAGGAGGTCAACAGGAAGCCCAGCGGATCGATCAATCCCGGGCCCTCACTGAGAAGCCGCTGGCGCTCGCGCACCGATGCTCGAGTGAGCCTGATTTTGCCCTGCTTCAGATAGCGAAGCCCACCGTGCACCAATTTGGATGATCGGCTTGATGTGCCCCAGGCGAAGTCTCGCTGTTCCAATAAGAGCGCTTTCAGGCCCAGCCGGCTGGCCTCGCGCAGAATACCGGCGCCGGTGATCCCGCCTCCCACGATGATGATGTCCCATGCCTGATCCAGCCGGGACCAGGTAGTGTCCCGATTTTCCTGAGTACCCATGCCCTTCTCCTCAGCCGGCTTCGCTTGCCCGGTGGCCTTCTGCTGGCAACAATGTGCCAGGATTCAAAATACCGGCGGGATCGAATTGATGATAGAGCTCGCGTATGGTTCTCATGCCCAGTGCACCCTTCTCAGCTGCCAGGTAGGGAGCGTGATCTTTTCCCACACCGTGCTGGTGGCTGATGGTGCCACCTCGTACGACGATAGCCTCGCTCGCGGCGGCCTTGAGACAACGCCAACGCTCCAGATTTTCATCAGGATCGGGCGACAACCTGAACAGGTAGGTCACGTAGATGCTGGATCCAGTGGGGTAAAGGTGGGACAGGTGGGTGAAGACATGCACGCGCTCGCCTGTTTCCTCCAGGGCCGCGTGCAAAGCGTTTTCGATGCCAGTCACCATGTCAGGGACAGCGGTCCAGGCGGTGGCGGTTTCCAGGGTGTCCACAGCATAACCTCGCTGCCACAGTGTATTGCGTAAGTAAGGAGTGCGGAACCTGCCCTTGTGCCACTGGTCCCCGAAACGGCGCCCGATGTGCACGCCACCGAACCGCCCCGAAATGGCTACGGCCTGCTGGCGGGAAATCTTGACGACATTGCTGTTGCCGGTGAAACCCATCAGCAGCATGCATTTCTCTTTTCCAATCCGTCGCACCGAGAGAAGGCGCTCGAGCGCCGCAATCAATCGTTCATGTCCGGCCAGCGCCAACATCGTTTCTGTTTCAACGGGTGTACTGAGTCTCAGCATGGAAAGGGGAAGACGGGCCTGGATGACCGCCCGGGCTGCTGCCACTGCCCGTTCCCAATCGGGCAAAAAGATCGCGTGAAACTCCTCTCGCTCAGCCAGTGGCGTCGTTCGAACCGTTGCCTCGGTGAGGATGCCCATGCGACCTTCCGAACCCAAAAACAGCTCGCGAAGATCGGGGCCGGCAGCTGATGCGGGAAACGGTGGCAGGGTCATTGTTCCAGCCGGGCTTTCCACCACGCCCCCGGCAAAGAGTGCCTCGATGCGGCCGTAGCCCAGCGACTGTTGTCCACTTGAGCGAGTTGCAATCCAGCCGCCCAGCGTGGAGTATTCAAAGGATTGTGGAAAATGGCCCAGCGTGACTCCCTGTGCCCGCAGCAGTGCCTCAAGATCAGGTCCGGCGACACCGGCTCCAAAGGTGGCAAGCTGGCTGGTGCTGTCATACTGGAGCAATCGATTCAGGCGGCTCAAATCGATCGTGAGGGTGGGCTGGTCCATCTGCGGGTTGATATGCCCGACAACTGACGTGCCACCGCCGTAGGGGATGATCCTGGCACCAACTTGCCCTGCAAAATCCATCAACTCCCGGACATCCTGGTTGGAAAGCGGATAAGCAACCCCATCAGGAAAGGTGGCGATTCGGCCACTGCGCAGGGCAATCCAGTCTGGCAGGCTCTGGCCGCGTGCATGGCGCAACCGGTCTTCTGCATCCAGGGAGACCAGTGCATGATAGGGAAGTCGGCCTGGCGGCACGGCACTGAGGACACTTGCCAGAGAAGCATCGGCCGGTCGCGTGCCCGGCCCGACAAACTCCTCCAGGAAACCGGCCGCCCGCGCTGGCAATGGGTAGATTATCGAGTTATCACCCCAGCCGTTCCACCGCTGCATGGTACTACCTCAAGTTGTTCAGGCGTCGCCTGTTGCCAGAGCAGAATAGTCTGTTGCATGACCTGCCGGGAGATCTCTTCAGCGGAATCGGCATCCTGGTTTATGGCTATCGCCTGAAACGATTCGTAGAACGATCGTGATATGGCTCGCGCCTCGGGCAAGGCAAAGTACTGGCATGCCATCTGCTCGTAGAAGCCGGCGAAACCGTTTAGAATCAGCGTGTAAATGGGATTGCCGGACTCGATTGTCAGGAGATGGTGGAGTTCCCAATCGAAGCGCGCGAAGGCGACAGGGTTGTCGTCCAGCTGGATGCCTTCGCTGAGTTTTCTGGTTATCGTGCCGGGCGCTCGGGAGACAGCCGCTCGCGAGTAGGCTGGCGCCAGATGTAGCCGTACCTTCAATAAGTTGGGTACGAAATCGGGTGGCAGCTCTCTACCGTATCTCACCATGGCGCCGAGCACATTGAGACCACCTTCGCGCCAGAAGTCATTGACAGTGGTAGGTTTGCCTTGTTGAATGGTGAGCCAGCCATCCCGGGCCAGCCGCTGCAATGCCTCACGAAGGGTGGGGCGAGTGACTCCCAGGCTCGCAGCCAGGTCGCGTTCGCCAGGAAGTGCCGTGCCGGGCGCATAGGTGTCGTCGAGAATTGCGTTTACCAGCGCCTGTTCGGCGTACTGTGCCGGGCGTTGGGGAGGTTTCCAGGATCTCAAAGCGTGCCTCGCAAAACTTGATTAACTGGTAAGTGGTCTGACCAGTTGTTATCAATATAGCATGGGGACAACGGAATGTCAAGGGAGTGGTGGCATTCTCAGGCCGCAGACTGAGCGGATGCCTCTTGGCCTTCAGTGGTCGAGTAGGTGATCTGGCTGTTGCGTATGGTGGAGCTGGACAGTGCGAAGAGCGCCGTTCCAAAGTACAACATGCCACCGATCAGGTAGACCCAGCGAACGTTAGTTTGATCGGCCATCCACGCGAAGCTCAAACCTGCCAGCATGAAAGCCAGGTTGGAAAACATATTTCGAGTTGCGTAAACCCTGCCCATCACCATCGGGTCGACCTGAGATTGCAGCAGGGAATCTTGTGAAACATCCCGGATGGCAGAGGTCGGGCCGAAAAAGAAACAGAGGAACAGGGTGAAGGTCAGCGAGGGGCTGAGTGCGTAGCCGATCGTTAAGCCACTGAAGAGAAAGGCATTGCCAATGATGGCCCAGCCAGGCCGCCGGGAGAGTCGAGTCGACATGGCTGCCGCCAGGAGCGCGCCTACAAACATGCCTCCGAAATAGATGGAACTCTGGAATCCCCAAAACTCCGGACCGGCATTCAGCGCTTCGGTGGTGAATACCAGCATCAAGGCAGATGACCAGATTGCGTGGGGAAAGTGCTCCAGAATCTCCATCGTGACCAACGGCCGGGCAAGCTTGTGATTCCGCAGGTAGCTGAGACCATCGGCAACGGCGCGGTGCATCGGCAGTCGCTGGGTCTGCTTCTGTTTTTCCCTCTCACGCTCGGGAACAGCAATGAAGGCGACAGCCAGGGCGGCCAGCAGGAAACTGACAAAATCGACCGCTATCATGGTTTGAAATTCGATGGCGAGAACCATCACACCGCCAAGCGCATAGCCCAGTGCATAAGTGGCCTGGTTGGTGCTCATTACCAAACCATTGGCCCGCACCAGGTCATCTTTCGAAACAAGCGAGGGCAAGATCGCCAGGCGCGCCGGCTCAAAGAAGGTGCTGGCAATCGAGAGCCCCGCCACGATCAGATAGATGATCCAGATGTTCAGGTCACCCCGGGTGGAGGTGATCAAGAGGATGCCCACCAGCGCTGCGCGCACCATATCCATGGTAATCATTACCTGTTTGCGCGGGTAACGATCGACCAACACGCCGGCGACGGGCCCCAGGAAGAAGGCCGGCAGAGCCGCTGCCACCATGACCCCAACCGTCTGCAGGGCAGAGCCGGTCCGCGCGAAGATGGTGACCATGATGGCGACGCTCCAGAAGATGTCGCCCAGCTTTGAGATGATCTGGGACAACCACAGAAGAGCGAAATTGCGGTTGTGAAGCAGCAGGTCGGTCATGGGAACTATCGGGAAATGGGGCTTATTGGCCGACCAGGTAGGCCACGGTTACGCCATCCCCGCCCTCGCCCGATTCGCCTTCGCGGAAGCGAGTCACCAGGGGATGTTTGCTCAGTTCCCTGCGCACAGCGGTTCGCAGCACGCCGGTGCCCTTGCCGTGGATGACCCGCACCCAGGGTTTCATGGCCAGGTAGGCGTCGTCCAGGTATTTCTCCAGCCGGGGCAGCATCTCTGCTACACTGGCACCACGGATATCCAGCTCTATGCCGACGGAGGGTGATGGGCCGCTGCTGCCCACACTGCTGCCGGGAAGCATTTGTGGCATAGAAATGCCCGCCGCGGCGGCCTTGCTGACGTCTCGTCGTTCAAGGCGATCCAGGGGTAAGCGCAGACGGAACGAGCCGATCTGCAACTCCGCTTCGTTTTCATCCTCCGCCAGAGTCACGATCTGTCCGCTGGCCTGCAGGCTGGGAATCCAGACGGTGTCGCCGACTGAAAGAGGCAATTCCGAGATTGCAGTCGGTATGGCCTCTTCGACCTCTTCAGGCACTTGCTCTGCCGCCCTTTGTCGTTCTGCCAGGACCCGCTTTGCCTCTTCAAGCAACTGTTGATGGGTGCTGGCACTGCCTCCCGCCGATGCACCGGTCAACTGACGCCGCAAATTTCCGATCTCGCCAGATAGTTCAGCCAATTCCTCTTGCGCCTGCTCGCGGGCTTCGTTCAGGACCTGCCTGCGCGCCTCCTCGATCTGGCTCAAGCGGTAGCGTAGTTCCTTTTCCTGGGATTCGGTCTGGCGTCGTACGGCTTCCGCTTGGGCACGTTCAGCCTCCAGGGACAGACGCGTTTCCTTGATTTCCTGTAACAGGCTATCGGCTTCCAGCGATTCGGGACGGACCAGGGTTTCGGCGGCGCTGGTGATCGCACGGTCAAGCCCGAGCCGGGTTGCGATGGCCAGCGCATTGGAACGACCTGGCAGGCCTATGCTCAGTTCAAAGGTCGGTGCCAGGCTTTTCAGGTCGAATTCAACGTTGGCATTGCGGACGCCTGGCGTGCTGTGGGCGTAGACCTTGAGTTCGGAATAATGGGTAGTGGCAAGAGTCGTAATCCGTTGCTGCACCAGGTGATCCAGCAGGGCTCGCGCCAGCGCTGACCCTTCCTCCGGATCGGTGCCGGCACCCAATTCGTCCAACAATACCAGACTCTGCTCATCGGCTTTCGCCAGGATGGCGATGATATTGGTCATGTGACTGGAGAAGGTCGACAGGCTCTGCTCGATGCTTTGCTCGTCGCCAATATCTGCAAAGATGGTGTGGAAACAGGAAATGCTTGATCCTTCGTCGGCCGGGATGTGAAGGCCTGATTGGGCCATCAAAGCCAGGAGGCCAACCGTCTTGAGCGTAACGGTCTTGCCGCCCGTATTGGGCCCCGTGATGAGCAGGACAAAAAAGTCGTCGTCGATATAGACGTCGATCGGTACGACTGTCTCCGGATCCAGCAACGGGTGCCGCGCTCGTTTGAGGTCGATGACGGAACCAGGGTGTCTGGCCGGCGAAGATGTCTGGTCCGTCGGGTTCTTGGCGGTCTGTCGCAGCTTGTCCGAGAAGGGCACCAGTTCTGGCAAGGTGGCGTTCAGGTCGTTGGAATAGCGGGCTCTGGCAAAAATCAGATCGAGCAAGGCCAGGGCTTCAACCGTCTGTCGGATATAGGGTGACTCCTCGGCCACCAGATCGGTAAGCTCGGCCAGCAGGCGACGAACCTCATCCTGTTCGTCCAACTGCAGCTTGCGCCACTCGTTGTTCAGCTCGACCACAGCAAATGGTTCGATGAACAGGGTAGCGCCGCTGGATGACTGGTCATGGATGAGGCCGCGGATCCGACCCTTGAACTCTGCCTTCACCGGAACGACGTAGCGTCCCTGCCGTTGCGTTACGATCGCTTCCTGCAGGTACTTGACGGTATCGGAAGAGCTAACCATGCGGTTCAGGCGTTCCGTCAGGCGTCCCTGCACCACCTTGATCTGACTCCGCAAACGAGCCAACGTCGGGCTGGCACTGTCCAGCAGGTCACCCCGCTCGTCGACTACCTGCCCAATCTGTTTGATTACGTGAGGCACCGGTTCCATGCGGAAACTGATGTCTGCCAGGTTGGGAAAACGCTGTTCCTGGCGCGTCAGGATGTCCTGCAACGACCGGGCTCGCATGAGCGTACTGCGGATTTCCAGCAGATCAGGAGGCAGCAACAGACTGCCACGCTCTGCCTGGGGCAGAAGAGGTCGCACGTCGAATACGCCGCCCAAGTGTACCCTGGTGTTTTCATCGAGCAGACGGCGAGCCTCGGAAGTTTCCGCGAGCCACTGCCGGGCGAGACGAAGGTCATTGCTAGGCTCGCTTTCCAGAGCCAGCTTGTGACCAGCGGAAAAACTGGTGTGTTCGGCGACCTTTTTCAGTATTTTCGGGTATTCCAGAACCTGACGCGTCTTCTTGTTCATACGGTGGGAAGTATAACACAGGCCCCTGGTTAGCCGAAAATGGGTTCTTCCGCACTTTCCGTGATTGAGGCTACGGGCAGGGTGGAAATGAATGAGAAGAAATCTCACGGCGGTGCGCAGCAACACGCACTGGAATGTGGAGTTTGAGCGGCTGGAGCGGCGCATCGGCCGCAGGAAGGCCATCGTTGCTGTGTACGTATTCCTGCAACCTCCCAGATCCTACCACAGATCGCCGGCGGTGACCATGATCTGGATCATACAGGGGATCCCTGGCGCTGTTGCTGAATTGTCCCTGGCGGCAATGGCCATACCGTCTCGGCTGCATCCTCATCCGGTTCCGCTCCCCAGTCGCCAGCTTGATGGCGGACCAACAACTCTTGTGAACGGCGCAAATTGGGACCAGCTTGCCTGGCCGGTCCCTTGGCGGTACAATGCACAGATCCTTGGTCGTTTGATCCCACAGCAACCTGTGTAACCCATGTCCTGAAGTCAACGAGGTATTTCTCCATGGCCCACGTCGCCGACCAGCACGCCTATCGCCGGATTGTTCTCAAACTGGGTACCAGCGTGCTTACCGCCGGCTCGCCCCGGTTGAATCGACCGCGCCTGGTGGAACTGGCCCGCCAATGCGCCCGACTACACGAGTCGAGTGTGGAAATCATCATCGTCAGTTCCGGTGCCATTGGAGTTGGGCGGGAGAGCCTCGGTTTCCGAAAATTGCAGCAGGCGGTTCCTGTCAAGCAGATGTTGGCAGCCGTTGGCCAGAGTCGACTGATGCACCACTACGAGCAGCTTTTTTCCATCTACGACATCGTTGTGGGGCAGGTTCTGCTGACCCGGGCGGACCTGGACAATCGCAGCCGTTATCTCAACGCCCGTGACACGTTTCAGGCGCTTCTCCAGGAAGGGATCGTGCCTATCACCAATGAAAATGACGCAGTGGCGACGGAGGAGATCAAACTGGGTGACAACGACACGCTGTCGGCGCTGGTTGCCAACCTGGTAGAGGCGGACCTGTTGTTGATCCTGACCGATCAGCCCGGGCTGTTAACAGCGGATCCCCGGATCGATCCTGGCGCCCAGTTGATTCACGAGGTGATGACCGTTGACGATGATCTGCGGGCGCGGGCCGGTGGCACCGGCACCGATCTGGGTGTGGGCGGCATGTCCACCAAGCTGGCGGCGGCGGAGCTGGCCCGACGCGGCGGAGTCGATGTTGTGGTGGCATCAGGAAATGTCGAAGATGTGGTGCTGCGGGTGTGCAAGGGGGAACGAATCGGTACCCGATTTCCCGCGCTGGCCGGTAAGTTGGAGAGCCGAAAGCGCTGGCTGTTGGGAGGCCTGATCCCCAGTGGGCGTATCTTTGTCGACGCCGGGGCGGTCGCTGCATTGCTTGATCACGACCGAAGTCTCCTGCCGGTTGGAGTGATTTCCGTCGAAGGTCAGTTCAGCCGCGGCGACACTGTCAGAATCTGCCATGCCGATGGTTCAGAAATTGCTCGTGGCCTGTCTCGCTACGGCGCCCATTCGCTGGACCGCATCAAGGGCCGTAAATCGGAGGAAATCGAAGCGATTCTGGGCTATGAGTATGGTGCCGAGGTTGTCCACCGGGACGATCTGGTGGTGTTATAGTCATGCTAATATGTCAATATATCACCATGTCAAGATCCAATGCGCGCCAAAACAATATTGACATAATGACATCCTGGCATGGTGATATCCCCCCCTATTTTTGACGCGATCGACCGATCGGCTATAATGGCCTGAAGGTTTGATAACCATGGCTTTTTCACTGGAGTAGCTTATGACTGAATCTCAACTCCTGTCCCTGGGACAGCGAGCCAAAGACGCCAGCCGGGTTCTTGGCAGCGTCTCCACCGATCACAAGAACGCGGCTCTTCTGGCAGTTGCCGATGGCCTTGACGGGAACCAGAAACAGATCCTGGCGGCTAATGCCCAGGACATCGCCGATGGCCGCCAGGCCGGCTTGACTGATGCTCTGATAGATCGCCTGACATTGACGCAAGAACGATTGGCGGGCATGGCCGCCGACACCCGCTCGGTGGCTGCTCTTCCCGATCCGGTAGGCCAGGAGTTTGCCGGCAGGGTATTACCCAATGGCTTGCGGGTTGCCAAACGGCGAACGCCCCTGGGCGTCCTCGGTGTCATCTACGAGGCCCGACCCAATGTGACAATCGATATCACGGCACTGAGTCTCAAGACCGGCAACGCAGCCATCCTTCGCGGCGGCAAGGAGACCTTGCGCAGCAACCTGGCACTGATCGAGGTGATCCACGGCGCTCTGGAGAAAGCGGGCTTGCCCAAAGACTCGATCCAATACATCGATAACACTGACCGGGCCCTGGTAACCGAGTTGTTACGCATGGACCAGTACGTGGATATGATCATCCCCCGCGGTGGCAACGCCCTGCACAAACTGTGCAGGGAACGAGCTACCATTCCTGTAATGACCGGTGGGATCGGCATTTGTCATCTGTTTGTGGATGATACTGCCGATCTTTCCGTGGCGGCAGAGATCATTCACAATGCAAAAACCCAACGGCCGACGGTTTGCAACGCCCTGGATACCGTTCTGGTCCATCGCTCCCTCATCGATGATTTCCTATTACCGATGGCTGAGCGGCTGGCGAGCAGTGGTGTAGAACTGCTCGCAGATCCCACCGCCAAGCTGGTGCTTGATCGGGCAACGAGCAGTCAGGCATGGTCGGTCGTTGCTGCGGGACCCGAGGACTTCGATCAGGAGTGGTTGAGTCTGGTCCTTGGGATCAAGGTGGTGAATGGCATCGACGACGCCATCGATCATATTCAGCAGCACAGCACCGGGCATTCCGATGGTATCCTGACCAACAGCTATGATCACGCCATGCGTTTTGTCAACGAGGTCGATTCCGCGGCAGTTTATGTTAACGCCAGCACACGGTTTACCGATGGTGCTCAGTTTGGGCTTGGCGCGGAGGTTGCCATCAGCACACAGAAACTGCATGCCCGGGGTCCAATGGGTCTGGAAGAATTGACTACTTACAAATGGGTCATTTTCGGCGACGGTCACGTGCGCCCCTGAGCGGGGTTATCATGGCCCTGTTTGAACCGGTGATCTGATGACTTCAACCTGGAAAGATGGATTGCTCACGGCAGGGGCGGCTGTTGGTATGGCCGGACTTGGTACCCTGGCCTACTCCCGCTGGATTGAAAGACTGCGTATCGAAGTGAAACGGATGCGGGTCGTGGTCGACTCGCCCGCGGTACCATCTCAAGGGCTGCGTATTTTGCATCTATCCGACCTGCACTTCACCGATCATGGTCTGATCGAACGTTTGAAGATCAGGCGTACGCAAGAACTCCTGGCAGACGAAACGTATGACCTGCTGCTGATCACCGGCGACCTGATCCACGATGACGAGGGTTTGCCGGCGACGTTGAGTTTTATCGACGGCCTGCCGGAGCCACGGCTGGGTGCTTTCGCCTGCCTTGGCAATCATGATTATGCCGGATACAGTTGGTTTGGGCCTGCTCACGTGGCGTGGCGGGAGGCTGAACCGGGCCAGGAGCTTCAAGCCGCTATCGAGCGCACCGTCGAAATGTGCGTTAGGATCGTGAAGAATGACCGTCTCTATCTCGGCCACGTTCGCAATGATGTTCCCCTGTTGAAGCAGAAACTCGAGATGCACGGTGTGCATGTATTGGACAATGACAGCCTGACCATTCAAAGCGATGGCGTTGAACTCTGGTTGGCAGGCCTGGACGATCTCATGGAAGGGCAACCGGATGTGGAGCAGATCACGAAAGCGATGCCGGGAAATGGCACCCTTCGCATCCTTCTGGCTCACAACCCGGACTATATGCTGGACCCGGCCCTGCAGGCTTTTGATCTCGCCTTTAGCGGACATGTACACGGCGGCCAGGTACGGTTGCCGTTCATCGGGTCACCGCACACCCAGGGAACACATCTGTCGCGACGCCTCTCTTCCGGCTGGTTTCGTTATGGCAAAACCAAGACCTACATCAGCCGCGGCCTTGGCGAGGGTGTGCGACTGCGCTTCAACTGCCGTCCCGAAGTAGCCTTGATAGAAGTGGTGCCAGCCAGGTAGATTGTCATTGAGCTGAGGCTGACCAGTCCACGGAGGTGCTGCGATGGTCAATCGTCCATTGCTATCAGCAATTGACCATTCCAGTTCACGCGGTCAGGGTAGGATCGCCGACATCGGGTGGCGGCAGTGACGAATCCCCCCGTTGCCAGCGGGAGCAGAGGCGCTCTGACGGCGCGGGCCGGTCAAAATGAGAAGAGTGGGGCGCTCTGCAGAAGGTGTGAAGCCGGGCGACCTGTCCATCGCCGTTGCTTCGAAAGAGGTCCGCATAGCGGCAGGAATCGCACGAGCGGCCCCTGAGTTTTAGCCAGAATAGCCGTGTGTTTGACATAAGAATTGCTTAATGCCTATCCGAAAATCGCCACATCTCCCGGGTCGCGGAGTGAGTATCCTGTGCGAAGCCTCCCGCAGGGGCAGATGCGACCGGTGGTAGCAAGAAGCCTGGAGGCTTATTGGAGATTGTTTGGACAGGTTATTGCCATGATCTTTTCGGCGCCATTATAACGTCCCAAGTCTGGATTGTCCAGCTTTTTTGCCAGAGATGGCGGAACCAGTATCCGTTTCCCCAGGAGAGTGTCATGCCCTATATCAATCTTCGGGTGCATCAGGTGGACTCAGATTCCGACCGGAAAAAGCTGGTCAAGTTCCCCTTTCGGCTTTACAAAGACGATCCTTGCTGGGTGGCGCCTTTGATCGCCGACCGTGAGAAGGAACTCGACCCTGCCCATAACCCCTCTTTTGAATACCTGGAAGTAGCCTATTTTGTTGCGGAAGCTGTGCCAGTGTCGGAACCTAAATCTGGTGGCACGGAGCAGATCGTTGGCACCATTGCGGCAATCTACAATCC
The DNA here is from genome assembly GCA_034717495.1 of Chloroflexota bacterium. Lineage (NCBI taxonomy): Bacteria > Bacillati > Chloroflexota > Chloroflexota bacterium. Next base: position 186,986 of record JAYELL010000038.1, read on the forward strand.
AAACCACATGGAAACCCACAATGATCGAACTGGATTCTTTGGGCTGTTTGAGGTGGTCAACGACTATGAGATTGCCGAGGCACTTCTGGATGCAGCATCTGATTGGCTGCGCCAGAAGGACTGTAACGCTATCCGGGGCCCCATAACATTCACCATGAACGATGTCGTCGGTATGCTTGTGGATGGCTTCGACGACTCTCCTCGTATTCTGATGCCCTACAACATGCCCTATTATCCTGAATTCGTCGAGGCTTATGGCTTTGAGCGCGAAATGGATCTCCTGGCCTACAAGTTTGATCTGGTGGAAGAGTTTAGCTCGGTTGAGAAGTTTCCTCCAAAGTTGCTCCGGGTCGTGGAGAAACTCAAGGCAAAGAGTAACATGACACTGCGCACGGCCGACATGGACGACCTCGACAACGAGGTCCTGTTGCTCAAGGATATCTACAACCAGGCCTGGGAACTCAACTGGGGAGCAGTGCCGATCACCGATGCCGAGCTAATGCATACGGCCGCGGCGTTGAAACCGATTCTCGATCCCGATCTTCTTATGTTCGTCGAGGTTGACGGCAAACAGGTAGGCGTGGCCCTGACGCTGCCCGACTTCAATTTCGTTCTGCAAAAGATGGGCGGGCACCTGTTCCCCTTCGGGGTCTTCAAGGCGCTCTGGTATCAGAACAAGATTCCCTGGGCCAGGGTGTGGGCACTGGGCGTCATTCCCGAATACCGCAAGCGCGGGGTCGATGCCGTCCTGTTCTTCGAGACGGCTAAAGAGACTGTTCGCAAGGGCTACCATAATGTCGAGGCCAGCTGGATTCTGGAAACCAACGATCCCATGAATCTTCTGTTGCGCAATTTCGGCGGCGTGGTCTACAAACGTTATCGGGCCTACCAGAAGGATATTTAGCTAATCGTCAATTATTCTCCTCAACCACGGGAAGCGAAGATAGGGGCGCGAGCCAACACAGTGTAAACAGCGCCACCTGGCTGCAACTGGCTACGAAAGAGCACCAGCTCCCCGACTGGAATGTTGCCCAGTTGCCCGGCGCTTGTCCTCGAAAGCACCTTTTCCAGCACACGAAGGTCCTGACTGGAAACCCGTTTATTGACGCGGCCCAGCGTGAGATGGGGAGTGAATGCCCGGCGCTCGCGGCTCCAACCCAGCTTCGCCATCTGCAGATCGGTCGTCCTGTGCAGGCCCGTTAGTCCTTTTGGTACCTGGGGCACACCAGCCCACAATACCCGTGCCCTTCTTGGATTGGGAAAGCAACCGAATCCGGCAACGGCAAGGCTGAATGGAGTGAACCCGCGGGTCGCCGATTTCATACCGTCGATAACGGCGTCGACCCGCTCGCTCGGCGTGTCCCCCAGGAATCTCAACGAAAGATGCATGGCCCCGGGTCTGACCCAACGTACGACCTTGGGAGGAAGGTCGCGTTGCAGGCGATTCTGCAATTCGGCCAGAGCCTGTTTGACTTCCCCTGGTAATTCGATGGCGATGAAAAGGCGTAGCAATTGGGAGGTCATGGCCGATTCATCCGAGGGTCATCGCCACTGCACCGATCAGTCGAGATAGCGGTTGAGATCGGTTTTTGGAAATGGCACTCGCACGAAATCCTCCAGTTTGCCGGGACCGTCCTCCGAATCCCAGGGAATGGTGGCATCCAGGGCCATCTTGGCAGTGCGACTTTTTTCCCCTGGGTTGTGGGCTGCCGACGGGTCCAGGGAGGAGGAGGGTTGATCGTGCCAGACCATCAGGTCCCGGTCGGCCTGGAAACGGGTAGCGATGGCCCACTCGACATCGTTGGTGTCGTGCAGGTCGATATCATCATCGACGACGACCACATGTTTCAGCGACCCATGACCCTGGAAGGCAGCGCTGGCGGCCTTGCGACCGTCGTCGGGATGCCGTTTTTTTATCTGGACGACAGCGTGCAGCCAGGATGCGCCGCCCGGTGTGATGCTGACACTGAGGCAACGACAGACCTGGTTGACCGCGGTGAAGATGCCTGGTTCACGCGGCATTCCCATCAACATCTTGTGTTCCAATTGTCCCGGAAGCAGCGCGTGATAGATCGCGTCTGGCCGGTGGGTGATACGATCTATCTCGATAACCGGCTGCTGGCGAACGATATCCCACGTTTCCGTCAGATCAACGAAGGGGCCTTCCTCGACAGTCCGGTGGCTGATCCTGCCCTCCAGCACAAACTCTGCTTCGACAGGTACCAGGAGATCACTGGACAGGCAGCGGACCACCGGCGTCGGCGCGAGGGCGTGGGCGATGGCAAGTTCGTTCACCCCGGGTGCTGGTGCCATGCTTGCGGCCAGCAGCACGTGCAAGGGAAGGCCGATGCAGATGGCGACGGGCAGATCGCCAGAGGTTTTTTTGAGGGCTGTGTCCAAACCCCGCCGCTCCACGACGCGGGCAGTCAGGTGAGTGGCGTCGAGCCGGAGCAACCTGTGAAAACTGACGTTGGGGCCGGTATCTGGATCGTCGACAATGACGATAGCAGCTGTTGCGTAAGGGCCGGCATCGCCGGCATAGTGGGTCAGAAAGGGAAGGCGTTGCAGATCCACCTGCTCCATTTCCACCTCCTGACAGGGCGCCCCTCCCTTTTGCACAACCGGCGGCTTGCGGGGGGACTCGAACGCATCGATGAGCCTCGGGATCAGTTGGTTCACCGGGCAATCCTGGGCCATGGCAAAATAGCGCCGGTCGGAGCATTGTCCGGACATGATGCGGAAGTCGCTGCCAACAACTTGGTGAAACAAAACGGGACGCCCGTCCAGGGCAGCGATGATGGGCGCCATTTCCAGGTATGGATCGACCGGTTTTTCAATCTGGATCAATAGATCGGCCTGTTCGGCCTGTTGAATGAAACTGCGTAATGTCGACATAATGACCTGATCCTAAAGAGAAGGCCGGGTGACTGGCTCCGGGACAGATTCAACCACGGTGGTGATGGTTCGCACTGCGCCAGCTTTTCTCAGGGCACGGACTACAGAATCCTCCTGCCCGGATTGCACGAGAGCGATCATATTGCCGCCGCGACCACCTCCGCTGAGTTTTGCACCAAGGGCGCCTGCCGCGCGGGCTGCATCGCAGAGGATGTTCAGCTCGGGACTGGAAACCTTCAAACGCTGCAGAAGGCGGTGGTTCAGGTCCATCAAGTTTCCCAGGGTCGCCATGTCACCGTTCTCCATGGCGGTGCGGGCAGCGTGGACGATGTCGCTAATGGCATCAAAGATCGTATCATGGAACTCCTGGTCGTTCTGCCAGGCTTGCCGGACATCACCCACAGCAACGCTGGTTGGGCTTGCGATTCCACTATCGCCAATGACAATAGAAAGGCTGGCGGCAATGGGGAAGGGCTGCGCCGATTCAGTCCGTATGAACCACACCGGTTGTTCGAAGGCAACTACCGTATTGTCGATTCCACTTGGCGTGCCATGAAACAGCTTCTCTCCCTCGAAGACTATCGCCGACACCTGGTCTGGTGATAGCTTCCGGTCGGCTGCTGCCGCCATGGCGCGCACAATAGCGGTGGCTACGGCGGCACCGCTTCCGAGGCCACTGGCAACCGGAATATCGGAGTGAACCGTGATGGTCCAGTCGGGAGTGGGAGAGAGTTCCAGCGCTTTTACCGTGTGCTGGATTACCTGGGCCAGGGGTCTTTCGGTGGCCAGTCCGGTCACCGGCACATGATCGCCAATATCGGGCAGATGCAAAGCGATGCCATAACCCGGAGACGCTGGTGTGACAGTCGCGGTTGCCTGCAATTGGGCTACGGGTACGGCAATAGCAGGCCGGCCATAAACCACCGCGTGTTCGCCGAAAAGTATTACTTTGCCTGAGGCACTTCCTGTAACCATAGACCGAGTATAACACAAGGAAATTGGGGTAGCAAGGCCCCATCCGGCGGTTGAAGTGCCAGCGGGTGAACACCTTGCTATTCGTCGAATAGGAAGGTGCTTTCGGCGTAGAAGCGAATGGCGTTACGATCGAGCTGGTCTCGCCACCACTGCTGCATCCAGGCCTGCTTTTCCTCAAGGTTCCCCTCTGCTTCCAGGATACTCAGGGGGACGTTGATCCGTAAGGCCCGTTCGGGGATGATGTGACGGGTGATTCCGCTGGGCACCACCTCGCCTCGCCGGACAAGGCCAATCAAGTCAGCAGGGCGATAGGCGGGAAACACTACCAGGGCATTGATATCGGGATAGGTCGGCGCCTGCTTCTGGAAGTCGTCGTTGCTTGCCCGGTAGATATTGGCCTTGCCTTTGTAGGCGCCAACCAGATCATTGAGCAATCGGATCTCGCTTCCTGTCTCGGGATCATGATTTCGTACCAGATACACAGCATCGGCACAGATGATATAGGCGATTGCATCGCCAAGCGCGACTGTCTGCCGGGCCCCTTCAATGGTACATGTCTCGAGTTGTAGATTGGGAACTGCATCGAGCGCTGCAGAAAATGTCCTCTGTGGCATGCCGGCCACGACATGATACCAGGTGTTGAGTTCGATACCTGGGTCGTCGTAGGAGACCACCTGTACCACGATGTGGGGGATTTTCAGCCTGGCAAAGGTCGATACCCGGTTGGCGCCGTCGAGCACCATGAAATCATTGCTGTCGGGCAGAGGGGTTACGACAGGAGGATTCTTCAGTCTCTTTTCCTCCAGCAGTCGTTTTGCCAGCGCATCTACGCGCCGCTCATCGCAGCTCTCGTGCAGGCGCAACCGGTTCACCGGCAGAATGCTGAGATTGGGAAGATGGGTAGAACCTCGCATCGGTGATTTCTTTCTAGCTCATTTTGCCAAAAGAACCAGCCCACTGCGGGCCGGCACCTGAATGCCATCCAGATACCCGCCATCAACTCTGGCGCGGCCGTTTCCCCAGACCGCTTCCAGAACAGTGCCATCGGCGATCAGCGATGAGACGGGTACATGCAACGAGGCGCTGCTCCGTGCGGCGTTCAGGGCCACGATCAGGCATTCGGTGTCAGAGCAACGGGCGTAAACGTAGTGATCTTTTTCCGCCTGCAGCCTCGTGTAGCTACCACAGCACAGAGCGGAATATGCATTTCGCAGTCTGATGGCGTTACGTGTGAATTCAAGTAGATCGGTGTTCCACGTAACCTGTGAGTCAGCGTGGAACGGGTCCTGCCAGGGGAACCCGCCGCGGCATCCGGGATCTCGTCCACCGGTCATGCCGATTTCATCCCCGTAGTAGATGCAGGGAGCGCCAGGATAGGTCATCAGAAAGAGCAACGCGAGGCGATAGGCACTCTCGTCACCACCGGCAACTGAGAGAAAGCGGGGGGTGTCGTGGCTGCCAAGTAGATTGAGTTGTGCCTGGGTAATCTCCGCGGGGTAAAGGCCGAGAATGCCATCGATGCGTTCGGCGAAGCTCGCAGCATCCAGTGCCTGGATATGACCATATCCGGTGCCGGATACCAGGTCGTGTTGCACCGAATCGCGGGCAAAAAAGCCAATGCAGACTTTGGTGACCTGGTAGTTCATCACTGCGTCAAACTGGTCTCCGCGCAACCACCGGTTGGCGTCGTGCCATATCTCTCCCACGATATAGGCATCGGGGTTGGCTGACTTCACCTGTTGTCGGAATTCCTGCCAGAAAGCATCGTCGTCGATCTCGCCTGGCACGTCGAGCCGCCAGCCGTCGATCCCCTGTTCAATCCAATAGCGTCCCACATCCAACAGAAACTCGCGCACTGTCCTTGTATCAGTATTGAACTTGGGCAGCGCATGGAGGTTCCACCAGGCTGCGTAATTTGGCGGCTGGCTTCCCTCGTAGGCATGTAAGGGCCACCCATTGACGATGAACCAATCCAGGTAGGGCGAGGAAGGGCCATTTTCCAGCAGGTGGTTAAACTGAAAGAAACCGCGGCTTGCATGGTTGAATACACCATCGAGGACAATGCGGATTCCCCTGCGATGAGCCTGGTTGATCAAAGAAAAAAGTGCGTCATTTCCGCCCAGTATGGGATCGACCTGGTAGTAGTCGTAGGTGTGATAACGGTGGTTGGCGGTTGACTGGAAAACGGGGCAGAAGTAGATGGCGGATATTCCCAAATCCTGCAGGTAGTCCAGGTGTTCTACAACGCCCATCAAATCGCCCCCTTTGAAACCCCCGTGGGTTGGGGCAGCAAGCCAGGGTTCCAGGTTGTGGGGCTTCAGTACCGATTGGCTGCGGGCAAAACGGTCGGGAAAGATCTGGTAGAAGATTGCTTCTTTCACCCAGGCGGGAGTGTGTGCTGAAGTCATAAATCAATAACGAATCCTTATTCGGGGTCGCCGTGTTGCCGGATCCACCTTAGACACTGTTCAAAAACCATCTGCCGTTCCACGTCCACCAGCAGGTTATGCCCGGAGTTCTCCAACCAAACTATCCTGGTGTCCAGGGAACTTACACCCTCTACGATCTTCGACGGGTTGTCCGAACGGATCGTCGTGTCTTCTTTTCCCTGGAACAGGATGAGCGGTTGCGTGACCCGGCGTAACTCGGGGCGAACCGTTCGCTGTAATCGCCAGACCTCATTGGCGCCCGCAACTGGAATGACATCATAACACCAATAGAGGTTGGATCCCTCCTCATCCTGCGCGGCGACAGGTAATGGATCTTCTTGGGGAAGAAAGGCTAAGAAATAGCGCCCGATTGAAGTTAATGGCAATTTCCGGTCGCTGATGCGAAGACCGGGTGCAAAGAGCAGCAAGCCCTGAATGTCCGGTTGGTTAGCAGCCAGGTGAAGAGTCAGCAAGCCTCCAAGGGAAAGGCCGGCCACGAAGACCCGGTCAACCTGCGAGGCTAATTCCTCGAAGGACCGGGTCACTACAGCGAACCAATCCTGCCATCGCACCTGGTTCAGGTCGGCCGGCTCCGTGCCATGACCCGGAAGAAGTGGACATAATACGGTGTACCCATCTTCTGCAAGATTCTCGCCCAATTGACGCATTTCTGTGGGGGCACCGGTGAAACCGTGGATTAGCAAGACGCCGGTGGGGCCTCCGGAAAAGTGAAAGGGAGATGGATCAAGATATGCGCGTTGTGCCATAATTTCTGTTCTCGTGCGAGGCGACAAGTCCTGTGAAAGAGTACCAGCCGATGGTACCTCAACCCCGGCAAAACAGCAAAGAAACCGGCCTCTGATTCGGGCACCATTCATTTGCCGATTCATGGTCGTGCAGGTATCATTTCTGGTGGTTGGTACGTTGCAATGCCTTGCGTTGTATGTTATAATTGTCGATGTAATCTTTTATTCACCCCCAACTTCTTTTCGGTTCGCAACGAAGCGAGGTAACAAGTGAGTTTTTCCAGATCCAAATCCCGCTGGTTTTATGTTGTTCTCGTTGCCATCATGCTTGCATCGCTGCTCGCCGCCTGTGGATCCACCAAGAAAGAGGAGGTTGTCGAAGACAAGGCACCGCCCCTTCTGCCCAGGCTCACGGTGCAGCTTGCCGAAGATGGTTCACCAACTGTCGCTGGCATTCCGGTAGCGACATTGGCTGGTATGTTCGGTCAACAGGTCGCTGTCTCTCCTGATACCGTGCAGCAATTTACCAGTGCAGATATCCAAAACTTGGAGGCAGTCATCACCAAGGAGGGGATTTTCCTCTTCGAAAACGGCGAGCCGCTGCCCTACCTCGCCCTGGATGACGAGTCGCGCGGCAATCTCGGCGGTCTCGTCGAGAAATTTGGCCTGGTGGATGCCACCAACGCCAAGCGCCTTCAGTGGGCCGTCGACAACATCGTCTCCCGCCTGGGCGTGCCCGTTGTCGTGAAATTCCCTGTTGCAGCAGGTGAGGAGGAGGCACCTCTTCGCGAGGAGGGTGTCTTACCCAGGGTTCATCCGGAGGATGCCGCAGCTGAGGCCGGCGAACGCTCCATGGTAATGTACGCAGACGTGGAGGCGGCTTCCGATGGGAGTTTGACCGTTGGTGGGTTAAGCCTTAAGAATCTGGAGGACAGTTTGAAGACGGCTGGTTTTGCAGCGGATCTCAGTGGAGCAAGCCTGGATCCTGCATTGCTGGCAACTTTGGCTGCGGCAGACGTGCAACATCTTCAGATCGAGACTGAGCCCGATGGCTTGTACCTTTATATGGACGGTAAGTCGCTGCCCCGGGTCGCCTGGGATAAGCTCCGATTGGACAATGCCGTCGAAATGTACGGTCGCCTGGATCCATCCAGCCCCTATCTGCCGATTGCCGACCTGATGTTGCCTGGTGTTCAGCCAGCCGACATAGAACTATTGCTCTTGCTGCCCAAGTTGGCCGACTTGGAGGAGATCACCCCCCGTTCTTTCCAATAGGGGGATGACGTTGCAGTTCTCATAGACAACGAGGTTTGAAATAACGAAGCCGGAGGCTGACCACAGCCCCCGGCTTTTTTTGTTCACGGCCCCGCTTTTCAGTGTAAGTGTTCGTTCTGCCCCGCATGCTGGTATTTCACGGGGCCTTCGCCCTGTTGCAGCAACTCCACCGCATGGGGAATGGCCGGCAGGATGACTTCAAGATTCTCCTGAACGGCTTTTGGGCTTCCCGGCAGGTTGATGATCAGGGTTTTTCCTCGGATGCCGGCAACCGAGCGGCTTAGCATGGCATGGGGGGTGATCTGCAGGCTGGCAGCTCGCATCGCCTCTGTAAAACCGGGCGCCAGTCGATGAACCACGGCACTTGTGGCCTCAGGGGTAACGTCTCGCGGCGAAAAGCCGGTGCCACCCGTGGTTAGCACCAGATCCAATTCCAGGTCGTCGCTCCATGCTCGTAGAAGACGCTCGATCTGATCCTGTTCATCGGGCACGATCGAACCTCGTACATCCGACCCCAGACGATCCTTGATCAACTCGGCGATGAGTGGGCCGCTTCGATCTTCCGTTTCACCTCTGGAGGAGCGGTCGCTCACCGTCAAAACGCCAATGCGCATTATGATAGTCTCCTTGCATGCCACGCGAACAAGGGATGGCATTACACCATCCCTGATGATCTTTCCACAGCCTGCTGTTGACAAAACTGCTGCTTGTGAACAGCCCGATCTTTTTTTCCCGGATCCGCAACCGCCAGGCATTTCGTTTGTCGGCCAATAGCCTGGATGGGTCGGGTCGAAATCGATCTAACGCTTCGTGTACTGGGGAGCCTTTCGGGCACGCTTGAGACCGGGCTTTTTGCGTTCCTTCTCTCTGGCGTCCCTTGTAAGGAAACCAGCCTTGCGCAGAACCGGGCGCAATCGTTGGTCGGGTACGCCCGGGGTCGCTTCAGGTAGTTCTTCGTCCCGGTGGCAGAGCGCTCGGGCGATACCAAGTCTCACTGCCCCTGCCTGTCCACTCACACCACCGCCCCGTACCTTGACAGATATGTTGAAAGCAGCTTGCATGTCGGTGATCTCCAGGGGCTGAAGTACCGCGCGTTGATCCGCAAGCCGGGGGAAGAATTCCTCATACGGCTTGTCATTGACGATGATCTTGCCTTCGCCAGCATAGAGCCGAACTCGAGCTGATGCCCGTTTTCGCCTGCCTGTTCCCTGATAATACTCAAGTGCCATTGCCTGTTTTTCTCCTACAGTTCCAGCGGCTTCGGTTGCTGAGCCTGATGAGGATGGTTGGGAGCTGCGTATACCTTCAGCTTTTTGACCATCTTACGGCCCAGGCGGTTCTTCGGCAACATGCCGCGCACCGCAGACTGGATCACCCGCTCCGGGTGCTTTTCCAGCTGATCACGCAGAGATATGCGTTTCAGGCCACCGACGTAGCCTGAATGTCGATAGTAGAATTTCTGATCGAGTTTCCGACCTGTGACGCGAATCTTGTCCGCGTTGATGACCACCACATAGTCACCGCAGTCCAAATGGGGAGTATAAATGGGCTTATGTTTGCCCTTTAGGACCGTGGCTATTCGTGTGGCCAGACGGCCCAGCGTCATGCCGGTGGCGTCGACCACGTACCAATCACGTTCGATCTCGTGAGGTTTGGCGCTATAGGTTCTCACGTTGTTTCTCCTGCTGCTTGTTATCCAAGTCTGTTCAATATCTGACAAATGCCAGTCGTAGGCCTTGCGGTGGCGCTGGCTGAGCCGCCATTGTTCTGTCGCGAGCCGCCAACACACGGACGATGTCATCTTCAGGGCGCATGCCCTTGCCGATTTCCAGAAGAGTTCCGACCACGGTTCGCACCATTCGTTTGAGAAAAGCGTTGGCCTCGATCTCAAACTGCAGCATCTGCTCTTCCTGCGTCCACGTTGCTGTCACTACCTTGCGAATCGTTATATCTCCATGGGTCGGCTGTCCGAAACTGGCAAAGTCGTGCGAGCCCAACAAGGCGCAGCCTGCTCGATTCATGGCTTCCACATCTGGCGCTTTCGGCTCGTGATGCGCGAAGCGCATTTGGAGCGGTGAGCGCCAGGCAGCGGTCCAAACCCTATAGCGGTAGATCCGGCTACGGGCGGCGAATCGCGGATGGAAGCTCGGGTCGATCACCCTCTCCAATGACCGGACTGCGACAGCATTCGGCAAGAGAGCGTTCCAGGCTCGCTCCAGGTCAGAGATGCTGTGACGCCAGTTGACCATGGCAGATATCACCTGCCCAGAGGCGTGAACTCCGGTGTCGGTGCGGCCGGCATAGCGAAGGCGAGTTTTCTCACCCGACAGCTTTGCCAGAACACTTTCCAGGCAACCTTGAATCGTGGGCCTGTCAGGTTGAATCTGGAAACCGAAGTAATCGGTTCCGTCATACTCGACCAGGGCACGGACATGAAGCCGTTGGACAGCGTTCTCTGTGCTGAACTCAGCGTTCTCGGTCGTTGGCCTACTCCTCCACCAACTCGAACTGAACTATCTCGGCACCATCGCCTTTGCGGGGTCCCAGCTTGGTAATGCGGGTATAGCCGCCGGCGCGGTCCTCAAAACGGGGTGCCAGGTCATCGAACAGTTTCCTGACGATCTCTTTGTTATTGAGCCGGGCCATGGCAATACGCTGCGCATGAACCCGATTGCCCTGGCGGCCGCGTTTGGCCAGTGTAATCAGTTTTTCAGCCTGGGGTCGAACCGATTTGGCCTTGGCTTCAGTGGTATGAATGACCTCATGTTCAAATAGTTGTAAGGTCAAGTTTCGGTACAACGCTCGCCGATGTCCAGTGCTGCGACCCAGGCGGCGTCCAGCTTTTTTGTGTCTCATTCAACTACTCCGTGGTGAGGACCTTTGATTAGCTACTTTCCGTTCCTGTTGTCATGGCTGCCAGCAAGGCGTCGACGTCGATGTTGATGCTGCTATCGTCGCCCAGGTCCTCGTCGTAGTCCTCGTCCTCTTCCAATTCGGGCTCTTCCGGCTCATCGCCGGGCATCTTGATCTGATCGAGATAACCCTTGGTTTCCAGTTTCTCCATGAGCTCATCCAACGACTTCTGGCCAAAATTGCGGATGCTGAGCAGTTCCTCTGGCCCACGTTCCAGACGTTCGATGATCTCACCCACCTTGACGATACCGGCTCGCTTAAGGCAATTATACGCCCGGACCGATAGCTCCAGGCTCTCGATGGGAACATCGTAGATCTGGGAGGGAATACCTTCCTCGATTTCCTCTTCAGGTTCCAGGGAAATGGCTTCGACGCCGGCAATGAGCGACAGATGCTGCACCAGTAGCTTGGCAGCCTCGCCGAGTGCTTCCTCTGGAGTAATCGTGCCGTCGGTCCAGATGTCCAGCACCAAACGATCGTAGTCAGTCTGTTGACCGATACGGGCTCGTTCGATGCGAAAGGAAGCCTTGCGAACCGGGCTAAAGATCGCGTCGACCGGGATTTCGCCCAGAGTCAGTTTGCTGCGCTCTTCGGCCGGCGAGTAACCGCGTCCACGTCGGATGACCATCTCAATCGATAGGTCGACGTCATTGCTGTCGGCGGTCATCAACAGAAGATCGGGTGTAATGACCTCGATTTCCGGTGGGTATTGCAGGTCACCGGCAGTTACCGGGCCCTCGGCATTGACCTCGAGATAGGCCCGAACCGGATCGTCGGTCATGCTTTTCATCCGGAGTTGCTTTACATTCAAGATGAATGCGGTTGTATCCTCACGCACATGAGGGATCGGCGAGAACTCGTGATGAACATCGCTGAGCCGCACGGAGGTGACTGCAGCGCCCGCGAGCGAAGAAAGCAGCACGCGGCGCAGGGCATTGCCCAAGGTTACGCCGTAGCCGCTCTCCAGCGGCCCGATGACAAAACGGCCATATTGCTGTGAGTTGGCCTCGCGCTCAATTTTCGGTAGTACAATGCTAAGGTTTAGCAAGAGAATATCCCTCCTCAATCTGGTGCCCGTCTCCGCACGCTCGATTGCGCGCCGGAGATCCTGGTCCGCAAGCCCCAGTCGTGCCATCAGAGATGGATTCGGGGCAGGGAAGGCGGATAAGAGTCACCCTTCCAGCTTAGCGGCTGTAGAACTCGACCACCAATTGTTCGTTGATCGGGATGTCAATGTCTTCCCGGCTTGGCCTGGAAATGACATGCCCAACGAGGGCATCGCTGTCCAGACTAAGCCATTCAGGCACAGGCCGTTCGCCCATGATTTCCGGCAGGGCGCGGAAGTACTGCTTTTTCCGGCTCTCATCCCGAACGGCGATAACATCGTCAGGCTTGACCAGGTAAGAGGGAATGTTGGTCTTGCGACCGTTGACGATGATGTGCCCGTGGCGGACGAGCTGTCTGGCCTGAGCCCGGGAACTGGCGAGACCGAGCCGAAACACTACATTGTCCAGGCGGGACTCGAGCGTTATCAGCAGGGTTGCGCCGGTAAGGCCTTTGGTGCGCAGGGCATTCTTGAAGTAGCGTCGGAACTGACGTTCCATGACTCCATAAATACGCTTTACTTTTTGTTTCTCGCGCAACTGCAGAGAGAAATCACTCTGGTTGCGTCGGAACTGTGCTCTTCTTGAGTGCTGTCCAGGTGCGTAGCTTCGTCGCTCAAAAGCACACTTAGGTGACAGGCAACGGTCACCCTTGAGGTATAGCTTCTGACCTTCTCGGCGGCACAGTCGACATACTGCTTCTGTATAACGTGCCAATTTACTCCTCCTGTAAAGTGTTTACCTGAGAGGTTTACGGCTTGGCAACCTTCGTCCCTCTCGAAATTGTCTTGAAGAATATCCTTGGAATGATGGGCATCCATGTCCTGAAGACCCGCCACGCCGTCTTTTGGTCTATACGCGCCGTTTCTTGGGCGGGCGGCAGCCATTGTGTGGCAGGGAGGTCACATCGGTGATGCTGACGACCTTGAGTCCCGCGGCCTGCATTGACCGGATGGCTGCTTCACGGCCAGGTCCGGGACCCTTGACGAATACGTCCACCTCCCTCATTCCCATATCCATGGCCAGCTTGCCAACGCTGCTGCCGGCCAGCTGAGCGGCATAGGGTGTACTCTTGCGGGAGCCCTTGAATCCGACGGTGCCAGCGCTGCCCCAGGTAACGGTATTGCCTTGCTGGTCCGTCACGGTAATGATCGTATTGTTGAAGGTGGCCTGGATGTGTGCTTGGCCGTGCGGCACCGTCCTCTTCTCACGACGTGGCCCGCGACGCGCTGTACGTCTTGGTCTAGCCATAAAGTTTTTTATCTCCTTCTGCCCGGCGAATTCGCCTAAAGTGAATGACAGATTTCCTACCGTCATGCTCGATGACCAGTAAGGCCACGGCAGGCAACTGGAATCGGGTTACTTGCGTGCTCGCTTCTTGCCGGGCACGGTCCTGCGTGCACCACGTTTGGTACGCGCGTTTGTCCGGGTTCGCTGGCCGTGCACCGGCAGGTTGAGTCGGTGGCGGAGGCCCCGGTAACAATTAATCTCCTGCAGCCGCTTGATGTTCATATTCACCTCGCGGCGGAGATCTCCTTCTACCAGATACTCGCGATCGATCGTCTCGCGCAAGCGGGCGACTTCACTCTCACTCAGGTCTCGGACTCGGGTATCCTCGTTGATGTCCAGCTTACCCAGGATATCTCCGCTGCTCGTGCGGCCGATTCCATAGATGTAGGTCAATCCGACCAGAACTCGCTTATCACGGGGCAGGTCAACACCGGCAATGCGTGCCATATGTTAGCTCCTCAACAATCTGCTGCTAATCAGAATTCTTTCCGCTCGAAGGCCAGGACTATCCCTGGCGCTGCTTGTGCCTGGGGTTCGTGCAAATCACACGCACAACACCATGCCGCTTGATGATCTTGCAGTTTTCACATCGGCGCTTAACTGAGGGTTTTACTTTCATCTTTACTTTCCTCCAGACCGGCAACTGCCCGCGGCCGTCTGTACCTGTTATAGACGGGTCAGGATTTCAGCTTCCCCGTTTGTGATGGCGATCGTATGCTCAAAATGAGCTGAAAGATTGCCATCGGCTGTGGAGACAGTCCACAAGTCATCATGTTGGCGCGTGCGCCAGGAACCTACATTTACCATCGGTTCCAGGGCGAAGGTCATGCCCTTGCTCAGCCGCCGATTCATGGCCGGGTAGGTGCGAGCCACGTCTCGGTTTTTCGGCACATAGTTCAGTATCTGTGGCTCTTCATGCATTTTTCGGCCAACGCCGTGGCTGGTATATTCACGCACCACGGAAAAGCCGCTGGATTCCACATAATCCTGGACGGCTCTGGAGATATCGACAAAGCGGTTCTCCGGTCTGGCCTGGGCTATCCCAGCCCAAAGACTGCCTTCGGTAACCTCGAGCAGCTGTTGTGCTTCCTGGCCGACGTTACCGACTCCATAGGTCCAGCCTGAATCGCCGACGTAGCCCTTGTAAATGGCTCCCACGTCGATGCTGATAATATCGCCATCCTCCAGCACTCTGTTGACACTGGGTATCCCGTGTACCAATTCGTCGTTGATTGACGTGCACAGCGTGGCTGGAAACTCAGGACCACCTTGGGAATTGGGATAGCCTACGAAGGCCGGGATTGCATTTTGACTGCGGATTATCTCCTCTGCCGCGGCATCAAGCTCGGCTGTGCTCACACCGGGTGTTACCATCTCGCGCATGCGAGCATGAACCTCCGCAACAATGCGGCCGGCGATTCGCATCAATTCCAGTTCACTTTTGGCCTTCAGGCGAATGCCGGAAGGCCGTCGCGTCAGTGGCAATATCATCGTCTCTTACAGAACCGTCCTGACCGTGAAAAGCAGATCCTGTTTGATCTCGTCCAGCGGGCGGTCGCCATCCATCCTGACCAAAAGGTCCCGGGCGAAGTAGTATCCAATCAGTGGCGACGTTTGCTTGTAGTAAACATACAGGCGGATCTTCACCGTTTCCAACTCATCGTCAGGCCTCTGGTAGAGTTCGCCGCCACACACGTCGCAAATGCCTTCCGTTGTCGGCGGTTTGAAACGCCTGTGGTAGGTGGCACCGCAGTTACGGCAGACCAGCCGTCCCGTGAGGCGGTCGATGAGTTCTTCATCGGCCACGTCCAACATGGGGACCATGCGGATGTGGTTGCCCTGTTCGGCGAGCATTTTATCAAGCGCCCGGGCCTGTTCGAGGGTCCGGGGAAAGCCATCCAGGATGGCGCCTCGATCGCAGTCTGGTCGACTAATTCGCTCTCGCACCATGGCGATGGTCAAATCGTCCGGAACCAGTTCGCCCCGATCCATGAAGCCTTTGACCTGAACACCTAACTCTGTTTCGTTTTTTAAGTTCTCGCGAAACAGATCGCCTGAGGATATCTGTTTCAAACCAAGCTCTTGCTCCAAAAAGACCGCTTGCGTACCTTTGCCGGCGCCAGGCGGTCCCAGAAGAACCAGATAGGTAGGATCTTCCGACATCTTCGTCATCTCTCCAGATGGGTCAGCCATATCATCCTGGCGAAAGAGCATCTTGTTACCAGAGTGTTATCGGATGAAACCCTCGTAATGGCGCATGAGCAACTGAGCCTCGAGCTGCTTCATGGTGTCGAGTACCACGCCGACGACGATCAGCAGACCGGCGCTGGAAATCAGCAGGGTCGTGTTGGTTGCCACGTTCTGGCCGGTGAACAGACTCACGATCCAGGGCATGATGGCAACGATACCCAGGAAGAGTGCACCCACAAGGGTGATTCGGCTCATGATGCCATTCAGGTATTCTTCGGTGCGTTTGCCAGGGCGAATACCGGGCACAAAACCACCTTGTCGCTGCAGAGTCTCCGCCAGGTTCTGTTGGCGGAAGATCACATCAGTGTAGAAGTAGGTGAAGGCGATAACCAGCAGGAAATACAGTATCCAGTAGACGCTATTGGCTGGATCGAAGATTGTTCCCACGGTTCCCGCAACACTACCGATTAACCCTTCAGTACCTGCAAAATAGCTGGCGATGGTACCCGGGAAGAGCAGCAAGCTCTGGGCGAAGATCAGCGGGATCATGCCTGCCGAGTTCACGCGAAGCGGCACAAAGGTGCTTTGTCCACCCTGGACCACCAGTCGATTGCCGCGCATTGCTCGCACTCTTTTTCCGTACTGTACCGGAATGCGGCGCTGTCCCTCATTTACCATGACGATCACAAAGACGGTGATGATGGTAATCAGGACGAACACCAGCAGCGTCATCCATTGCTGAGCCTGGACCAGCTGAATCATGTTAGTGGGCAGCGTGGCCACGATACCGCCGAAGATGATCAACGACAGACCGTTGCCGATTCCTTGCTCAGTGATCAACTCACCCAACCAGATGGCGAAGAAGGTGCCTGCTACCAGCGATATTACGATTGTCAATGATGTCAGCCATGTGTCTTGAGCGAAGCCAAACCCGGGCAGCGCACCAGCTCGTTGCAGGATGGTCGCCTGGCCGAACGCCTGAAGCGCAGCCAACGGAATCGTCATAAAGATGGTATAGCGGTCAAGCTTTCGACGCCCCTGATCCCCTTCCCGGCTTAATGCTTCCAGGGAAGGAATAATCGGGGTTAGCAACTGCATGATAATTGATGCCGTGATATAGGGATAGACACCCGCCGCCATGATCGAAAAATTCCGCATAGCGCCACCTGACAGGATGTTGAGAAAGCCCAGAAGGGCGTTATCCTGGAACAACTGGTTAAGCACTTGTGGATTGACGCCGGGCAGCGGTATGGCAGCGGCTGCACGGTATATTGCCAGGATTCCCAGGGTGACTAAGATCCTGGTGCGCAGGTCTGGCAAGCGCATGGCGTTGCGCATAGCAACTAGCATGGTGGAAAACCTCCTGGGCAGGCCCTAAAGGCGTTCGAGACTAAACTTCGATGATTTCAACGGTGCCGCCAGCAGCCTCGATCTTGGCCTGAGCTTTCTTGGATACCCGATGAGCCCGGATGGTCAGAGGACGATCGATCTCGCCCTCCGCGAGAATGGCAATCCGTTCCGTAGCCTTTTTCGTGATTCCGGCTGCCGCCAGCGTCTCAGGAGAGACCTCGCTATTGGCCTTGAAACCTTCCAGTCGGGTCAGGTTGACCGGCTTGAACTCAACGCGCCAGATATTGGTGAAGCCCCGCAGGTGCGGCAGTCGTCGCACCAGAGGCAACTGACCACCCTCGAAGTAGGGGCGCACACCACCGCCAGAACGGCTATTCTGGCCTTTGGTGCCGCGACCGGCAGTCTTGCCCTGGCCAGCTGAGATACCGCGGCCAACGCGCTTGCGTTTCTTTTTTGCCCCGCTGTCGGGAGCGAGATCATGCAATTGCATGGTCATCTCCTTGTTATTTCACCACCTCAACCGACACCAGGTGACCAACCTTGTTGATCATGCCCTGAATCACGGGAGTGTTGGCTTGCTCGACCGTATCGCCCAAACGGCGCAGGCCAAGCGCCCTGACTGTCGCCTTCTGTTTTTCAGAGTAACCAATGGTGCTCTTGATATAAGTTACACGAACCACTTTGGCTTTGGGATCTATTCTCTTAGTTTGCATTTCGGCTCCAGAACGGCATCAACTTCTCGACGGGCACGCCTCGGCGCCGCGCCTCGTTCGCTGGATCCTTCATTTCGGTCAAGCCTAAATAGGTAGCCTTGACTACATTGAGAATGTTGGCACTGCCCATGGACTTGGTCAGGATATCCTTAATACCCGCAGCCTCGACGACAGCTCGCACGCCACCACCAGCAATCACACCGGTACCCGGGGATGCCGGCTTCAGCAATACCTTGGCGGCACTATAGCGAGCCGTAACTTCGTGAGGAACGGTTGTTCCTGCGAGTGCAATCTTTCGCATATTGCGGCGTGCCCGCTCGCTACCCTTGCGAATAGCCTCGGGAACCTCGCGGGCCTTGCCCACACCTATGCCTACGCTGCCGTTGTTGTCACCGACAACTACGACGGCGCGGAAGGCAAAACGTCGACCACCCTTGACTACCTTGGCGGTACGAGCCAGGTGAACCACACGCTCATCGAGTTCTTCTCTTTCTTCGAAGTCCTTTTTTCGTCCTTGACGCCTGCGCTGTGCTGACATTATTCCTCCTGCGGCATGGTCCCATTAAAACCGGCCACGGACTGGTCTAGAAGTCCAACCCACCCTCTCGAGAAGCCTCGGCAAGGGCCCGTACGCGACCGTGATAGGGGTAGCCGCCTCGATCAAAAACCACCTGTTTGATGCCTTGTTGAAGAGCTCGTTCTGCTACGAGAGTACCTACCAGTTTGGCCTGGTCTGTCTTATTAATGCCAGTCGCTTTTCCCTTGAACTCGCGATCCACTGAGGATGCCGCAACCAGGGTCCGGCCATTGTCATCATCGATTACTTGTGCGTAGATATGAGTCAGGCTGCGAAACACGTTCAAGCGCGGGCGGGCGGCAGTTCCATGAATTTTCCGCCGAACCCGAGCATGTCGTCTCTTTCGCACTACCGCTCGACTGTCCTTCGCCATAACCTCATCTCCTTCAGGCCCTTTATCGGTTCGGGCCTGACTCTACTCTGGGAAAGGGATTTCCGCTTGATAAATTCGTCGTTGTCTTCCTACGAGATAGCGTTACTTGCCGGTCTTGCCTTGTTTCCGGCGTACGTACTCACCTGCGTAGCGGATTCCCTTACCGTGGTAGGGCTCTGGCGGTCGCACCGCCCGAACACGGGCTGCCGTTAAACCAACCAGTTCTTTATCGATACCTTCAATGGAGAAGTTGCGATTGCTACGTTCCGCCAGCTTATAGCTGATGCCCTTCGGGGCTTCCATCTCAACTGGATTGGAGTACCCCATGTGCAGTATTATGGTGGGGCCCTTCATTTCTGCACGATAGCCCGTGCCGACAATCTCCATGTCTTTTTTATACCCGTCAGTTACCCCGACGACCATGTTGTTCAACAAAGCTCGAGTCAAGCCATGCTGCATACGCTGCAGCCGGTGATCGCTGGACCGAGAGATTGTGATTACCTCGTCCTCGACCTTGATCGACATGTCTGGATGAAAGGTTCGCGTCAATTTACCCCTGGGTCCACTGACGATCACCTCGTTACCCGGCTTGACCTTGACCGTCACACCACCGGGGACGTTGATGGGCATTCGTCCTACTCTTGACACAATATACCTCCAAGGGCGATGCGCTCGACATGGCTCTGATCATAAACTTCTGTCGTGCACACTCGCCACCGATCTCTTACCAAATGTAGCAGAGGACCTCGCCTCCGACCCGCTGGCGCCTGGCCTGTTGTCCAGTCATGATGCCGCGAGGGGTGGAAAGGATCGCAACACCCATGCCGCTCAAAACCCACGGAATCTCCGTGTGACCGACGTAGACTCGGCGTCCCGGCTTGCTGACCCGTTTCAGCTTTGAGATAACCGGTTGCTGCTCTTCGTCATACTTAAGGCCGATTCGCAGGTTCGGCTGCGGTTCGTCATCAGAAACCTGGTAGCTCTTGATGAACCCTTCATCTTTCAGGATGCGAGCGATGGCAAATTTCACCTTTGAGCTTGGTAGAACTACCTGTTTATGACGAGCTATCAGCCCGTTATTGATGCGAACCAACATGTCCGCAATAGGATCTGTCATCATAATGCTTTGGACTCCGTCGACAGTTTTTGCGGCGACAGATCGGGTCTGCCGCCCGTTTTCGATCCCGATCATTTCTCCCGCAACAACGGGTCCATCGGGTGGAGCATCCAGGATAGGCTACCAGCTTGACTTGACAACGCCAGGCAGACGGCCTTCCAACGCTTCCTTTCGGAAGCAGATACGGCAGAGTTTGAACCTGCGCATGTAGCCCCGGGGTCTGCCACACATTGTGCAACGATTGCGAACCCGGGTCGGGTACTTGCGCCGTTGCTCACGGTAGGTCATGCATTTTTTTGCCAAGGTTCTTGCCTCTATTCTATGAAATGAGTGATCTTCTCAGTTGCCCGAGCCTTCGATTAAAAGCTCAAGTCGGCAGTCCGGCCGAAGGGCATTCCCAGGTATTGCAGTAACCGGCGGCCTTCCTCGTCATTTTGAGCTGATGTCACGATCGTGACTGACATCCCGCGGATCTTGTCGATCTTGTCGTAGTTGATCTCCGGGAAAATGAGCTGCTCACGCAACCCCAGGCTGTAGTTTCCTCGTCCATCGAAGGAGTCGGGGGACACGCCACGGAAGTCACGCTGGCGAGGCATCACAATGTTGAAAAAGCGATCCAGGAAATCCCACATGCGGTCGCCCCGCAGGGTTACCATGACACCAATTGTGTTGCCTTCACGCAGCTTGAAGGTCGCGATCGACTGGCGAGCTTTGGTCGTTACAGGTTGCTGGCCGGAAATCTGGGTCAGATCGCTGATGGCATAGTCGAGGCTTTTTGCAGACTGTAGTGCCTCACCCATACCGATATTCAATACGACTTTTTCTAGACCGGGCACCTGCATCGGATTCTCGTAGTTGAATTCCTCGAGAAGTGCAGGCACAACCTCGTCTCTATACTTTTCTTTGAGCCTGGGCATAGTTGTCTCCTGTCGAGAGCCGCATCGCCTTGGAACCGTTGGTCAAATTTCGTTGGTTCCCAGACGTTGCGTCAGTCCATCGTCTCTCCGCACTTCTTGCAGAGGCGCGCCTTGCTGCCGTCTCCCAAGACCTCATAGCCAATTCGAGTTGGCGTATTGCACCGGGGACAAACCAGCATGATATTGCTAACATGGATTGGCGCCTCGCGCTCGATTCTGCCGGTCTGGGTTCGAACGCTGCCAGTACGACGCTGGTGTTTTATGATCATGTTGACGCCGGCGACAACCAGCCGGTCACGGCTGGGATCAGGCTGCCCTGACTCGCGTCCACCGCGACGACCCCGCAAGACACGTTGGACCTGGCCCCGTTCTCCTTTGTTCTCACCTCTGATGACTTCAACGGTATCGCCTGTTCGAATTTTCATTAGAGTACCTCCGGGGCCAGCGATACGATCTTCATGTAGCCCAGCTCGCGCAATTCACGGGCCACAGGTCCGAAAATTCGGGTGCCCGTTGGATTCCTGTGATCATCGATAATCACAGCGGCATTGTCGTCGAAGCGAATGTGACTGCCATCGGGCCGGCCATATTCCTTTGCTGTTCGCACGATTACTGCTCTGACGATGTCACCTTTTTTGACGGAGCTATGAGGGGCGGCTTGTTTGACGGTGGCGACGATAACATCCCCGACGCTGCCGTAGCGACGCCTGGATCCGCCTCGCACCTGAATGCACAGCAGCTCTTTCGCACCTGAATTGTCGGCTACCGAGAGCCGGCTCTCTTGCTGAATCATCGCAAATTCTCCTCAACACGAACACTCGATCTCGCTGGCAATCCTGCCTCAGCCTGGCATAGGATGCACACCGAGGGCACACTAGCTCCGGGATTTCTCCATGATTTCTTCCACTACCCAGCGCTTGCGCCGACTCATGGGGCGCGATTCGATGATGCGCACTGTATCGCCAATGGCGCACTGGTTGTTCTCGTCATGGGCCATAAAACGTCGATGGTTCCGAATCACCTTCCGGTAAACCGGATGTCGGGATACCTGTGTCACCTCGACAACCACGGTCTTGTCCATCTTATCGCTTGTCACCCTGCCGACCAATTGTTTACGCTGTTCGCGCATGCTCTTCCTCCTCGGCATACAACGTGGCAAGCTCCCGTTCCCTGATAATCGTCTTGTAACGGGCAATATTCTGACGAACCTGGGCAAGACGAGAGGTGTTCTTCAACTGGCCTGTGTGTCTTTGAAATCGCAGGTTAAACAGTTCTTCGTATGCCTCATCCAACTGTTGGCCTATCTCAGGTGTGGTCAGGTTTCGAATCTCGTACGCCTGCATCGTTATTGTTCTCCCGTCATCTCACGCGTGATGAATTGTGTGCGAATCGGCAGCTTGAAGGAGGCAAGTCGTATTGCCTCACGGGCTGTCTGTTCGTCTACGCCCGCAACTTCGAACAACACACGTCCAGGGCGGACCACCGCAACCCAATGATCCACAGCGCCTTTTCCGCTACCCATGCGGGTTTCGGCCGCCTTGGCAGTGACCGGCTTGTCTGGAAAAATCTTGATCCAGACCTTGCCACCACGGCGCATATGACGAACGATCGCCCGTCGAGCAGCTTCGATTTGGCGTGAGGTTATCCAGGCTGGCTCAAGCGCTTGCATGCCAAAATCGCCCTGATTGACGGTATTGCCACGCGAGCTCAAGCCTCTCATTCGCCCACGAAACTGTTTTCTGTATTTCGATCTCTTCGGCATCAACATTGTACCGTTCTCCTACCTATCAACCCGGCAGCCATTCCCAGTCCGGCTGGCGACTGCACGTCAATATTTATTGGTCGCCGAATTCTCGCCGGCGCTACGGTTTGGAAACGCCCTAGCCAGCGACAGCTGCTTTCTGGGGCAAAATCTCGCCTTTGTAGATCCAGACCTTAACGCCGATGCGACCGAATGTGGTCAGCGCCTCTGCTGTCGCATAATCGATGTCCGCGCGCAGGGTATGGCGGGGTACCCGTCCTTCACGCTGGGTGTCCCGGCGAGCCATCTCAGAGCCCGATAATCGACCGGCGCAGGTAATCATGATCCCCTCGGCTCCCTGGCGCATTGCCCGGGTAATCGCCTGGCGCATGGCGCGCTTGTGGGAGATTCTGCGTTCGAGCTGGTCCGCGATACTCTCAGCAACCAGATAGGCGTCGATTTCAGGTCGGGCGATCTCGGAAACGTCAATTTTGACGCGCTTGCCCGTTAGCTCCTGAAGTTTTGTACGCAACTCGTTGACTTTCGAGCCCTTGCGACCAATAATAATACCAGGCTTCGCCGTGTGAATCCACACGTGCACGTAGTTAGGCTGTCGCTCGATCTCGATGGACGAGATCGCTGCGCGCTCCATGTCTCCACGGATAAACTTGCGGATCTTGCGATCTTCTTCCAATAAGTCCGTGTAGCGCTCTTTAGTTGCGAACCAGCGGGCATTCCAATCTTTGATTACGCCGAGGCGAAAGCCATATGGATGTACTTTGCGGCCCAAGATGTCCTCCTTGAGACTCTCTACTGTGGATATTCTTCCAGGACTACGGTGATATGCGAGGATCGTTTCAGAATGGGCTTGAAGCGTCCCCGAGCGCCGAAGCGGCGCCATTTTCGAGTTGGGGCTTCATCAGCGTAAATTTCGGTGATCCACATGTCCTCACGTGCCAGACCCTCGTTTTGCTCAGCATTAGCCAGCGCTGAGGCGACCGCCTTGTAGACTTCAGCGGCAGCTGCCTGCGTCATGAAGCTCAAGGTAACCAGCGCATCCTCCGCTCTCATGCCGCGAACCTGGTCGATGACCAGACGAACTTTTTGGGCAGACATGGCGACATATTTCCGCTGTGCGCGTACTTCTATCAGATTCTCTGTACTCATAGGTCAGCTCTCAAATCTCTCAGAGCCAGGGTTTCCGCCAACAGAGATTATGCTGCTTTTCTCTTGACCGAAACCCGGGCGCTTCTGGATTATCTCTCCACTACCCGCCGCGCCGTTCTCTCTCTTGAAATGTGGCCGCGGAAAAAGCGGGTTGGTGCAAACTCGCCAAGCTTATGGCCCACCATGTTCTCGGAGATGTAAACGGGCACATGGCGCCTGCCATCGTGGACGGCGATCGTGTGTCCGACCATCTGCGGGAAAACCGTTGATGAACGGGACCACGTCTTGATGATCCGCTTCTGTCCCGAGCGGTTCATCTCCTCGATCTTCTTCAGAAGCTTTGGGTCAATGTATGGACCCTTTTTTACAGATCTAGACATATCTTGGCCTCGTAATTTCTAGTGGCACCGGCTTTTCGAAAAAATGCGGGAAACACTCGGCGCCTGATCGCCATCACTTGCCGCGGCGTTTTCCGCGACGGCGTACGATATACTTGCTGGTCGACTTGTTACGACGGGTCTTGTAGCCCAGGGTTGGTTTACCCCAGGGCGTCTTGGGCCCGGGCATCCCGATCGGAGAGCGGCCTTCGCCACCACCATGGGGATGTGATGCCGGGTCCATAGCAACACCCCGAACCTCGGGGCGCCAGCCCATCCAGCGCTTACGGCCGGCCTTGCCAAGCTTGATATTGGCGTGGTCGGTATTGCCAACCTGGCCGATGGTTGCCAAACAGTTCATGTGAACCTTGCGCATCTCGCCGCTGGGCATACGCAGCGTTGCATAGCTGCCTTCCTTAGCCATCAACTGGGCCGATGTACCTGCTGACCGGGCGATCTGCCCGCCGCGGCCAGGTTGTAGCTCGATGTTGTGAACCACGGTGCCCAACGGGATGCGGAAAAGGGGCAATGCATTGCCAACTCTCAGCTCAGCTTTTGGGCCAGATTCAACCTGATCGCCGACGTTCAAGCCAAGGGGTGCCAGGATATATCGTTTGGCGCCATCGGCGTAGACCAAAAGTGCAATGCGAGCTGTCCGGTTCGGATCATATTCGATCGATGCCACACGGGCAGGCACGTCGAACTTGTCTCGCTTGAAATCGATGATGCGGTACAGTCGTTTGTGACCGCCGCCGTGATGGCGAACGGTGATTCTTCCTTGGTTGTTGCGCCCTGCCCTTCGGTTAAGGGGCTCGACCAGCGATCGTTCCGGACGAGTCTTGGTGATCTCGTCAAATGTCAGAACGCTCATGCCTCGACGGCCGGGCGACGTGGGTTTAAAGACCCGAATACCCATCGCAAACTCCTCACTCAGTCTTGGACACACCTGGTACGTGTGTCGCGTTTCCTGATTAAACGCCCTCAACCCAGGTGATGCTATCGCCGTCGGCCAGCGTCACGATGGCCTTTTTCCACGCCGGTCTCTTAATGACAAGGCGACGGCCACGGCGCCCGATTCGAGCGGGCATATTTATGACGCGGACCTTCTTGACGGTAACATCGAAAGAGCTTTGAACAGCATCCTTGATGACCAGTTTATTGGCACGACGATCAACCTCGAACGAATATTGGTTATCGTAGTCAACCTGAACGGCCGTCTTTTCGGTCATTAATGGCCGGCGAAGTACTTCTTTTGCGTGCATCGTATCCCTCGTGTTCTAATCAACCCAGAATCCGCTCTATCTCGGTCAAGGCATCGGGCGTCACAATCACTGTATGGTACCCCAGCAGATCGCGCACGTTGACGTAGCCAGCTCGCAAAGTTTTTACGTCAGGCAGATTGCGAACGGAACGCTCGATACCTTCGTTTTGCTCCTGCAACAGGATGAGCACGCTTTCCTGCAGGTCCAGCCTGTCCAGGAAGTTGATCATCTCCCTGGTCTTGGGTGTTTCCATGTTCAGTGCATCGACAACAATCAGTTGATCAGCGCCTGCCTTCACGGAAAGGGCCGATCGCATGGCCTGCCTGCGCATCTTGCGGGGCATTTTTTTGCGATAGGACCGAGGTTTTGGTCCGAAAACCGCGCCACCACCGCGCCATTGGGGCGATCGAATGCTACCGTGCCGGGCTCGCCCGGTGCCTTTTTGACGCCAGGGCTTGCGGCCTCCACCCCGAACTTCGCTGCGCACTTTGGTTTTGTGCGTGCCCTGGCGGGCATTGGCAAGCTGCCGCACGAGTGCCTGGTGCATCACCGAGCGATTGACCGGAGCCGCAAAGATTTCATCCTTCAACTCGATCTCGCCTACGGTCTTCCCGTTTATGTCATGAATCGCTACTAACATTTCGCCTACCCTTGCTTTCTGGCCTCGCGGATCATCACCAAGCCACCCTTGGGACCAGGAATGCCACCCTGCACCACAAGCATTTCTCGCTCGGCGTCGACACGGACAACGGTCAGACTCTGGACCGTCACACGGCGATTGCCCATATGACCTGGCATCCGGTGGCCCTTGAACGTCCGACCTGGCGTGGAACCGGCACCTGCTGCTCCGGGCGCACGCTCACGGTCCGACTGACCGTGAGTCTTGGGCTGGCGGTTGAAACCATGGCGCTTGATGCCGCCCTGAAAACCGCGGCCCTTGGAGGTCCCGGTGACATCGACCAACTCACCAACGGCAAAGATGTCCGCGCTGAGTTTCTGACCAACCTCGTAGCCGTCCACCTCTTCGTCCTTCACGCGCAGTTCGCGCAGGTGGCGCACCGGAGGAACCTCGTGTTTCTTCAGGTGTTGGAGTTCGCCCTTGCTGAGGCTTTTTGTCTTTGTTTCTCCAAAACCGATCTGGATGGCCGTGTACCCATCACCCTCTTTTGTCTTTTTCTGGGTGATGTAGCAGGGACCGACCTCAATCACAGTCGCGGGCACAACAATACCTTCATCATAGACCTGCGTCATGCCGATTTTCCGGCCCAGTATACCTTTCATAAGTGCTCATCCTTCTAAGGGACTGTCGGCTCTGGGCGAACCTCATCATCCCTAACAGTGAATGTTATTCGGACTTGCCGCGAAAACCCCGCAACGGCCCACCCATGGCAGGAGAACCAGCGGGAGTCCACGACCCGGTCAGCGGACTGCCTACAGCTTGATCTCGATGTCCACGCCCGCAGGCAGGTGGAGCCGCATCAGGCTGTCAATTGTCTTGCTGCTCGGTTCCAGGATATCGATCAGTCGCTTGTGGGTGCGAATCTCGAATTGTTCACGCGAGTCTTTGTCGATGAAAGTACTGCGCATCACGGTGAACTTTTCAATCCGCGTCGGCAATGGCACGGGCCCGACGATGTGAGCGCCGGTGCGTTCTGCGGCGTCCACGATCTGCCTGACGGAGTTATCAAGAACTCGATGATCGTATGCTTTTAGCTTGATGCGTAACGGCTTTTTGGCCATATCTCTTCCTAAACAATGGCTTGAACCAGGGGAGAGAGCCTCTTATCCAGAACCATTTGCTGTCTGGACAGCCAGCTCTCTCCGTTTCGTTCGAGAAATTCACACTCTATCGATTTTCGATGGTTTTACTCGATGACCTTGGTGATGACACCAGAGCCGACGGTGCGGCCACCCTCGCGGATGGCGAAGCGGGAGCCGGCCTCCATGGCAACAGGCACGATGAGCTCAACACCGAGGTTGACGTAGTCAC
>JAYELL010000039.1 GCA_034717495.1 Chloroflexota bacterium
CAATCGAAGCAAAGGATTTCCGTTATACATTCGGGGATTGGGTAACCGAAAGATGATGTCACGACCGATAGAACAGTGTTATTGGGTGGTTCCGGGCAAACTACTTGCCGGGGAATATCCGCGGACCCTGTATCAAGATTCCTCGGCAGCGAAAATCAAGGCCTTGGAGGATGCAGGGATCTCGGCCTTCATCGACTTGACCGAAGAACATGAAGGCCTGCTTCCCTACGCAGATCTGCTCGGGAAGGCCTCGCACCGGCGATTTCCAATACGCGATGTTTCGATACCCGATTCCCCTGAGAAAACAACAATCATTCTTGACGCGATTGACCAGCATCTCGATCAGGGACGGATTGTCTACGTCCATTGTTTGGGCGGCATCGGACGAACCGGCGTGATCATCGGCTGCTGGTTGGCCCGGCATGGTTATCACAGGCAGGCCGCCCTGGATCGGCTGCACGAACTCTGGCAGGGGTGTCCGAAATCGGCCTATCGGAAATCGCCGGAAACTCGCGAACAGGAACAATACATCCTGCGATGGGAGGAAGGGCCGGTCATCACAACGCTCATGCGATACGAGGGGTGCATGTTGGGACTGGCGGCTGGCGATGCCGTTGGCACGACCGTGGAGCTCACGCCGCCGGGCAGTTTCCCGCCGGTGACCGACCTGGTTGGCGGTGGGCCGTTCCGCTTGAAACCGGGGGAATGGACCGATGATACATCCATGGCCCTCTGCCTGGCGGAGAGCCTGGTCAAATGTCGAGAATTCGATGCGCGCGATCAAATGGACCGGTATGTGCAGTGGTGGCAGGAGGGCTACCTGAGCAGCAACGGCACCTGCTTTGATATCGGCAATACGGTCAGTCAAGCTTTGCAGAAGTACCGTCGGACCGGTGATCCCTTGGCTGGCTCGACCGATCCCTACTCGGCCGGCAACGGCAGTCTGATGCGCCTGGCGCCAGTGCCCCTCTTCTTTGCCTCGGACCCGGAAAGGGCGGTGGCCATGAGCGCGGAGAGTTCCCGTACCACTCATGGGGCCCTGACCTGCCTCGACGCCTGCCGCTACTTCGGGGGATTGATCGTGGGTGCGCTGCAAGGGACCTCCAAAGAGGAACTGCTGCCGGAAGGCTATTCACCTGTAGCAGGGATGTGGGCGCGGTCGCCGCTGTGTTCGGAGATCGACGAGATCGCCCTGGGTTCGTTCAAACGCAAAAAGCCACCCGAGATTATTGGCAGCGGATATGTGGTGAAATCGCTGGAGGCGGCCCTGTGGGCGTTTCACAGGTCGTCGACGTTTGAAGAAGGATGTTTGTTGGCGGTCAATCTGGGCAATGACGCGGACACGACCGGAGCCATCTACGGGCAGATCGCGGGGGCGTATTATGGTGTCGCGGGAATTCCCGCGGCCTGGCGCGAGCGGATTGCCCATGTTGATTTGATAACGGGATTGGCAGGGGATCTCTACGAAGACAGGATAACATGACCAAACTGTTTGACGATCAGCTACTCGACGAGTTCGCCCACCAATTCTACGGATACGGCAATTACAGCGGCCAGTATTGGTTCGTCGGCATGGAGGAGGGTGGCGGCAACTCGTTTGAGAAGGTGAACCGGCGGCTGAACACCTGGGCGCACCGGGGTAAACGGGAACTGGAGGATGTGGCCGGGTATCACCAAGCGATCGGGATAACGGATCTGTTCAGCGAAAAGCCCAAAATCCAGCGTACCTGGGGAAAGTTAATCCGCATCGTACTGAGCAGCCAGGGAATCACACCGACGACGGAGCGGGTTCGTGCTTATCAGCGCGCGGTGTTGGGGCGGCCCAACGGCGAGACATGTCTTGTGGAACTGTTTTCGTTGCCGTCGCCATTGACCACCGCTTGCTCGAAGGCCTCGTTGACGGCAGGCGCGATCTGCCCGCCACAACTATCGTAGGCCGGCGATCTCGGGAAACTCTCCAGAAAAACGCTGTGGCCGAGGGAAGCGCGTGGCTTTTCGCCGTCGATGGATTGCATTGACGATGTCCCAGCCCCCGCGCCTCCCAGCGCCGCAACGATTCCAATGACTACCAAGATCAGAGCGGCAAGGGCCGTCTCTCTCGCGCAGTGTCGCGTCGGTTGCAAAGTCGCTCTGTGAAACTCATCTGATATGCCTTCCAAAATGACTTGTTCGCATAACACGCAGTCCAGCGTGTTTATTCCTGCAGGCCAGTCCTTGACGCCCGCGGATTGGCTGGCTGTTTAATAGCAGGAAATGAACTGGCTGGCCGGGAAATCCTGTTGCCGGGAGCCTGCCATGCCAGTTGATCTTCCAGCGAATATTCCAGCTCGATGTCGATCCACATGCCGTGCAGAAACTCGGCATAGGGTATCTTCTCGCGCGGGATGAACACCTCGTAGGCTACGCCGCGACCCTGACGAATGGTATCGCTATTGGTCCACTGGTCATCGCGATAAATTGACACGTAACCTGGCTCCAGGCTCACCCGAAGGTCTGCCGGATGTCCAGGCCAGACATGTTCCCCTGGTTCCACGTCCAGCGTTGCTGTTACCTCAGCCTGGCGGTGGAACGGGGGATTGTGCACCTCGATAAGCAGGAACAGCCCGGTCCCTGTTAGCTGGCCGGAGACAGAGGCGATATCAGTGCCCATGTCGCTGCCGTCCCCCGCAGGGTGACCGTGGGAAGTCCATCCATGGTGATATTGATGGCCGAATAGTCGCTGGTCAGCGGCATAGTTGTGACAGCCAGGTTGAGGGCAGCCTCGTAGTTGGTCGCATCCATCATCTCGCTCATGTTACGAATCGTGTCAGCCACGGCGCCAGCGTTGGCCGCTGTGATTTGCACCGGGTTCAGCTCCACTCGGGCCGATCGGGAGAACTGAATAACTGTCAGGTTCAGGCTGCCATCCTGGGGAACGCAATTGGGGTTTTCAATGGCGGCGGCGATACCATTTTTCATGATGACAAAATCGGGAGGTGCTATGCTGCCCGAACCATCGACCAGGAAGCCCACCTCAATACTTGTTGGCACCGCCCCGGCGCTGGGACTGAGGGTCAGTGCCAGCAGGGCGACGAGGATGATTAGCAGGGTACTTGCAGCTGCGAGTCGAGTCTTCATCGGGATCTCCTTTCAGACAAATGTAGACGACCTCAGTGCAACACAGATCCGGATTCTTCGGCATGACCAAGATCATATGTGGGAGGGCCTATCTGTACGCGGTCCGGAACGCACCAGGTTTGAGAAACGATGGTCGCCAAAGGTTTGTGAGGCATTGGACGGTTCATTCCAGTTTCGATCAGACCGCTGGACGAACCATCCAATGCCTTTGAATCTTCGACCCATCTTCGTCTTCCCCCCGGAAGAATCGAAGCGAAGGCCAAAGGGCTGAAGCCGCTGTGAGCCGGTGACTGTACATGAACTTGTAGTGACATCTTGTTCAACATTGATCAAAATAGACGGTGTCAATACTGGCTCACCCTGAGCCTGCTTTCCGTCTCCAAACGGATCCTGATGCCGTGTCCGGCCATCCTTTCTTGAATCATCGAATGGTGTAGCGAGCCATGTCTGACCACAGCCCATTCCTGGCCAGATCGGTCCGGTCTGACGATGGTTACCGACGTTGGTAGCAGATCGACGGCGTTCTCTCGCTGGTCGTCGCTCAGAACCTCGAAAGGCGCATTGAGTCTCCGATACCGCTCGTGCATCGAAAGCCGGGAATCTTCCATGCCTTGTCCGGAGATGGGACCGGCCAGGATCGGGATGCCCAGAAAACCCATGTTCTCCTGGATCTCGCCCAGATCTTTGTGAGTCCCACCACTTCTGGCGCTGTACCTTCCTTTGGAGGAAAAATTGCCCGAGGTGATCCCCATTATTGGAAAGCCTGTAAGCTGCAAAAACCTATCGACCAGATGCGCATAAGGTGATTCAACGCCCGGCAAGATGAACTGAATGAACCCGTCATGGAAGAGGTGCTCGGGTGCCCGGCCATTGGCTGCAACTCGCATGCCGACAGGTCCCAGGTTGAAGTAGGCGATCACGCTGGCTGCGGAAAGGTTCGTCTGATCATGGTCCACAAACTGGATCAGGTCACCGGCTCGTGTACATGCGGCTGTCGGGATATTGTCTGGATCGCGGCCCTTCAGTTCGCCCAGGGCATATCGAATCGCCGGAGGCATTGGGTTCAATCCCCAGGCAAAGATCCTGGCTTGTGAGGGATCCATGGCGAAATCGGCCAGAAAGGAACCGCCCAGTGCACACCAGTGGATGGTATCAGACACGTTTTCCAGTCGATCCAGATGCCAAAATTCTTTCCGGAAATCGGTCGCCACCACCCGGAAAAAGGAGGCCGCCAGGTCCACATGGATAAAAACCTCTGCGCCGAACTCCCGGGCTAGTCGCTGGGGAAGAAATCCAACAGCCTCGCGCATAACGCGGTGGGGAAGCGCCGGTGATGGTGGCAAGGTTCTGATGTTCACAAAGTCTCTGGCCCATCGAGTGCCCTCAAGCTGGCAAGATTCGTAAGGATGACCGTGGGTCGCAATCATGATGCTCTCCTAACCCGGGTTTTTCTATGCTATAATACATTTCGGAAGGACCACTGGTTCCTTCGCGTCGACGTTCGCTGGTTTTATTCCCGGAATTCGGTCTTGATCATTTCAATGACCTGGGAATCGGTTGACATGATCAGGTCCAGTATATCCCCGAAGGTCTTGCTGTAACCTACACGGTACCTATCGGATTCCTCTCAAATGTCCTGCTGTGGAAATGAATCTATGCCTTTCAAGATAGCGAATTCACCAAATCAGAGAGATGCAACACACCGGGCGCTGAAGCTGTGGCACAGGGATCCGACTTTCGGCAGCCCCCTTGACACGATGCACGTGGTGCGTGCGGCCATGACCGACAATGGCGACATCAGGCAAGCCACGAATCAAGTATTACGCGATGCGCTTGCTATCCTGGAAACGGAAGACCAGCGCGCTGCACGATTGTTGAGATTACGGTTTCTGGACGCCAGGATGGTCTATCAGGTATCCAGGGCGATGCATGTGGCTGAATCGACCGTCTACAGACTTCAGGAAGGGGCGATAGGTCGCCTCAGTGAAATCGTCTGGTCCATGGAGTTGCGAGCTCGCGCAGGTCGCCGGCAAGAACTGGAGGTTCGCTTATCCTCTGCCAATATGTTTCAGCTGGTTGGCGTGGATGCTCACCTGAATAGACTCGCCGAAACTCTTCGTTTCCCTCGGGGACCATGGATGGTTGCCTTGGAAGGAATCGGTGGAATCGGCAAATCCTCATTGGCTGCTTCCCTGGTACTCCGACTATTTGAAGAGGATAGCTTTCATGAGTTCGTATGGTTAAGTGCACAGCGGAATCGCCTTAACCTCGGCGGCGTTATCGAGTTGGTCGAATCTCCCGCGCTGACTGCTCAGGCCATGATCGACGCCCTGGTGACTCAGCTGATGGGTGATGTGACCGGGGCTGGTTCGCCTTCCGGTGACCAGGTTTTGGCCATGCTGCAGAGACGGTTGAAGCAGGTCCCAACCCTGGTCGTCGTCGATAACCTGGAAACCCTATTGGACGTCGAGAGTCTGATGCCCGTAATTCGTCGCCTTGTGGGTCCAAGCAAATTCCTGTTGACCTCTCGGGTAAGTCTTTTTTCAGAAGCGGACATGTTTCACTTCGTGGTGCCCGAATTGGATGAAGCGAGCGCCTTGAGGTTGTTGCGGCAGGAAGCCCGTTCACGAAACCTGCCACACCTGGAATCATCCGAAGACAGCGATTTGAAGCGGGTCTACGCGATTGTAGGCGGGAACCCTCTCGCTTTGCGTCTGATTGTCGGTCAGAACCACGTTCATGGGTTGGATACGATCCTTGGTGACCTCGAAAAAGCGCGCGGACAAAAATCAGAGGTCCTTTACACCTATATTTACTACCATGCGTGGCAAAGTCTGGATGAGCTGTCCAGACGAACCCTGCTGGCTATGCCTCTCGTAATGGACCGGGGTGGAGACCTGGCCTATTTGACACAGGTCACCGGGTTGGATCACGTTGAGCTACGGGGAGCGTTGGACCATCTGGTTACATTGAACCTGGTCGATGCCTTCGGGGGACTAGATCATCGCCGGTACTCAATCCACAACCTGACCCGAGCGTTCCTTCAGAAACAAGTTGCCAAGTGGCAGTCCCAATGTTAATTCCTGAGCACTCTTCCCATTATCCTGACATTTTCCAGGATTACATTGTCAGAAGTGCCGGGTACATGCTTGGTACGGTTCAGGATGCCCAGAATCCGATTTCATCCGGCGATCGGGATCAGGCGCTTCACGTTCTGAGCTTCGCTTTGGGTCTCACGGACGCGTGGCCGTTCGCCCGCGATCTGCTGCTAACCATGGCATCCGAAATGGAACAGGCTGGCTATCGTGATGAATGGATTCCCTTTTTGGAGAAGGGAATCTACCGGAGCCAGGTCCTTGGCGATTGCCGAGCCGAAGCCGAACTTCGCTTTCACCTGGGAATCCTCTATCAGTTGCTTGGCAAATACGACCTGGCTTGCGCTCAGTTTGTTGCAAGCGCAAGCCGGTGGGAATCCACGGATGATGTTCGAAACCTGGCCAAAGCTCTGAATCGTCATGCCTACGTTGCCCGCCTTCAGCGTCGCCTTGGCAAGGCAATCGGGTTGGTTGAAAAAGCGCAAAAGCTGCTGCAGGCAGATGATTCTGAACGAGCATATTCTTTATTTGTTCAGGGCACAATCGCCTTCGACCAGCGGAAGTGGCAAAGTGCATCACGCTCTTATCAGGCATCCTTGGAAATATGGAAACAGCACGGCGACGGCCGCATGACTGCCTGGAGCCTGACAAACCTCGGTACAACCTATCGAGCACTGGAGCGCTACGACGAAGCCATCGCCTCTTATGAAAAAGCCATTGAACTGTTTGAATTGGTGGGAGATCCTGTCCACCAGGCGGCTGCAAGAATGAACTTGGGCAACGTATACATGTCAGCCAAACAGTTGGCCAGGGCGCTGGAATTCTACCTGATGGCGGAACCGGTATTTCGCAAGACGCAAGATAAACTGCGATTGGCAACAGTCTTCGGCAACAAGGCAATGGTGTATCGACAGTTACGGCAGTGGGATGACGCAGAGCGAGCCTACCGGTCAGGCCTTGAGTACGCTTGCGAGATCGGCAACGTTCGACTGATGGTCAACGCTATGGACGGCCTGGGACAAACGCTCCTCTCCACGGGTCGATATCAAGCGGCAATGAAAATCTTCGCAGATGCCATCGAGCAATTGGATGGCGACGAGAGCATTGAAAACCTGGAAAATCTTCGACATTCCGTGACAACCCACATGAACCAGGTTAGGGCTGCATTGAGGGTTGATGGGGACCCTCATGAGGAGGATCCCCATTCCGAAATGACCTAACCGCAGTGGGTGTCCTGGCACTCCTCTTCGGTTATCATCGGTGGTGGAGCGGCTGCCTGATCTGTCGCCAGTTTGGACAGTGGCATTGTCGCCATCAGCAAAGTCGTGAGGTGAGCCATAACCACCAAGGTCTTGAGCCAGCGGAATCTTACTCGCATTTTGGTTGTCCTCCATCGATGTTCAAGGCTCTCCAAGCACCTGCACTTTTGGTACCAGGGCCGTTTTGGTGCTCGAGGCCGGGAATTAGGATTGTCCAGTTGTTGAGCGTCACTGACTGAGTGATGCCGCGACACCCGCACGGTGAAGTGCGAGGACGGGAAACCAGCGCTGATTCCTCACTTGGGAGGAGTGAATCCCGTAGGACGATTCTTTCACCGAATGGCCAGGTTTTAACTGCGAGAGGAGGTTATGATTGCAAATAAGGGCGCGAACTCGCCGCGCGGAAGCCGGGTTGGAGGGAGTCTTGAGGGTTTACCTATGCACAGTTCTTCCCCACTCATGCCAATGTGAACGCCAGGTAGAAGAAGAAACCTGATATACTCAGCGCGATGAAGACGAGAAGAAATCCCAGGCAGCTTTCGCTTCTCTCTTCACTCACGCGAAATACGAGTGCGTTGATTGCTCCTATGGTCAGAGCCACGCCCAGAAACACTGCGCCTAGAAATGAAGCCGGCAAACCCATCATGGTCTCTCCTTTGCGCGCTTGGATTTGATTTACAAATCCTGGCACCGATGGTGCTGGCTTTATTTTAAGTGCTTTTCACCCCAAAAATGTGACACAGTTGGCTAATAATGTGTGGCTAAGTCCATCGCCGAAATCTTTCAGGTCACGAGGAATTGCTGTGGGATAGCTGGCAGTGGGCACTCAACAGAATCGCCGAATCATCACATTTCGGTGCTGATTGCTGGCAAAAAGGTTGCAATTGAATTGAAAGAACCAAACGTTTTAGAGCTCGAGTTCAAGTCGGTAGCCATGTCCTCGGACCGTGATGAGGTATCTGGGGTTCTCAGGATCAACCTCGATCTTTCGGCGCAACCGGCTCATGGCGCTGTTGAGTCGACTGCGCTCCCAAATCGCCAGCCCCTCCCCCTCTTCTTCGCCTAATGCCTCTTGGATGATTGTGGCGCGGGTGCAGAGGTTCCCGGCGTTCTCAAACAGATAACTGAGGATAGAAAAGTCCTGAGGAGTCAAATCTTTCTGTTGTCCTTCGACCCAAACGACCTTATTTGCCTCATCTATCCACAGGCTTGAGCTGGCTTGTGCCGGAAGTTCCTCGGGCGGTTGCGCTGTTCCCATAAGCCTCTCATACAGCATGGCCGCCTGCAGAAGGCTCCGGACAAACGGCATGAGTTCGCGGCGCGTGAAGTACTCGACGCCTGGATCGAAGGTGGCGACGTGAGCAAGGGCACAGGCCAGAAGACCTGCGATGTAGGCATCCAGGTTGGGTCCAGCCGTCTCAGCGGCAATCCGGCGAATCTGCATCACGTTTTTTGCGATCTTCTCTTGTGCGGGCGACAGACGCTCGGTGGGCACGGTTTCGTTCAGACTGTCAACGGCCAACAGGTGCTGTTCCAACAGGTGAAGCGCAGGCAGTCCCATGCCGTCAAGTAAATAGGTCTTCACGGCATTTTCCAGCCGGACAAAATCGCGCAGCAACGGTCCCTCTGCCACATGGCTAAAACCGATGAGCCACGTCCATCCTGCTGTATCCACCAACACCGAGTCGGTATCAACTCGGCCGTGAGTAACGCCACAGAGCACGGGATGTTCGATGAGGGTCGGTTTCTCGGCGAACAAGCGGCCAGGGTTGGGGAAAGAGAGGGTCGAGCCTGATTGCAGGTCAAAGCTGAGGGCGTCGGGTGAACAATCGATGCGCGCCATGCCTTCAGACATGGCTTTTTGGCACAGCTTTTCCATTCTGTCAGACCAGGTGGCCTCAATCGATTCGCCATCCAACCCCAGCCAATCGAAATAAAGTGATTGCAGGCTGTTGTCCTCGGCATAGCTTTGTTTGGAACTGTGCCAGGGCGCCAGTGAGGTCTGGTAGAGCTGCTCCAAAGCCGCTCTAACGCTGTCAGCGCTGTGCCGACGATAGTACACCGACAAAGGCTCCATCGACTCCAGGTCGCCATCCACAAGGCGATAGGCAGTTGCGGAAAACCGCACACTTTCCTTGAAACCGTTACTGGCCATACGCGTGCTGCCTCGACCAGCACCTCTTGGCACCAGGTTTTCGAAGCGCCCTGCTTCCTCCAAAATGGGTTCGCGCAGTCCGCAAGAGACCACACATTGTCCCCGCAGTTCATTTCCACCGTATGCGAACACCTCGGTGTCGATCTGCCCCTTGCCGCGACGCAGCACTTGGCCGATAGTAATCTGTTTATTGGCGAAGAAGAGCTTTCGAAAGAGATCTTCAAGTTCGGCAGCGCGGTCCGGAATCCGAATACTGTTCGTTTCGGGCGCGATCAGTTGAAGCAAGTGATGAAATGAGGATTGCCGACTCCAGTGGATTGGCAGGTCCCAGTTGATTCGAACATGGTTGGCGAAAACTTTCTCGATCACATCATGCAATCTGTCAGGGCCTTCAGGCTTGCTGACAAAGCCGACTATCATTGACTGGTCGTCAAGAACCAAGTCGAGCGTTTCGCGGAGATGCTCTTGCTCGTAGGCGGTAAGAATAATCTTGGGAATGTGTTGACAGGTATCTTTCAGTGCCCAAAGAAGACCGCTTATGTCTTCCGGATCATCATCGTCTTGCATGCGAATGTCTATGATGGCGACTTGGAAATACTCATCTTGCCAAATTCTATCTGCATCTCTCAAGGTATGCGCTTTTTTTACCCGGTATCCCTCGTGTTCAAGGAGTCGCGCGTTTAGGTCTAAAAAGCTCTTCCTATTATCCAAGAATAGAATCGTTTTTGAATGATCATACATTAGGAAAACCTCGCTGTCAGCTCGACTGGCCGAGTTCAACCTCAAAACGAGCAGAAAGGCATTTCTGCGTCACTATTCTTTCCCACGTGGTTTCTCACAGGGTAACCGGAAGCAAATTTCTGTGCCTTCGCTGTCAGAATGGACAACATTGATGTCGCCACCAAAGGCCTTGACAATTGCAAGAGCCTGCAACAGGCCAGAACCAGATCCCTTTTCCCCAGGCTCTTTCGGAATCCGCCCCTTGAAAGCCAGGGCTGCAATGGGGGAAGGGATTCCTCGCCCGGTATCCCTGATTGATATCTGAACATGATTGTCTACCAGCCAGGATCCAACAATCACCGTTTTATCCGGCCGGCTTGATCCTTCCATAGCTTGGACAGCATTCTCTGTCAGTATCGTGAGCAACTCGCGCATCCAGGCTTTGCTTGCGCGAACGTTCACCAATTGATCCGTTTCATCTTGTAGATCGAGTACCAACTCGATACCATGTTTTTCGTTGTAGCGATATTTCTTCCATCTTCTTTCAAAGTACTGTTTTAAGGTGCTGTTGATGTCCAAAGATTGGACAGTTCCATCGGATGTCAAAGGTTCTGTTATGGGAATGTTTTCGATTTCCTTGATCTTCCTCTCGAGTTGTTCGGCCTCTCGCAGCATTTCTTCATTCTGTCCCATCAGGTTCTTCAACAGCTTCACGTGAGCTAACGCTTCTCCTACTTCTCGATTAATGCTGTGTCCCCAGCTGCTCGCCACCATCCTCATCCAATCTACAGCATTTTGCGAGCCTACGTAGCCCTTGATTTCCTGAATGTCTCT
Source organism: Chloroflexota bacterium (assembly GCA_034717495.1). NCBI lineage: Bacteria > Bacillati > Chloroflexota > Chloroflexota bacterium. The sequence goes on from JAYELL010000039.1 coordinate 11,181, forward strand.
GTACTGTCGGGCATTGTCGAGCGCGACTGCCGCCTGCGCAGCCAAGGCCTCCAGCGCCATCTTATCGGAATAATCAAATGCATCCTTTTCTGGATGTTCAACATTGATGACTCCGATGACATGCCCGTCGATTTTGATCGGTACTGCCAGATCTGAATGTGTTGCGGGATGACACTTCAAATAGTCGGGGTCATTCTCAACGTCACCCACCAGCTGAGATATTCCGGTTCGGGCAGCTCGCCCCATGATACCAATACGGCCTTCAACGCCTTCCTCCAAATCTACTTCTTTAGTGAGGCACTCACGAAGTCTCTCGTGTTTTTCGGCTGGAAAAGCTGAAACTAGTCTTGCCGCATTGTTTTCGATCAGTCGGATGCATGCGAAGTTGACTGGCCGATTCTCATCTCCAGCAAGATGCCAAGCCTGCTCTACAAGGCGCTTCAGAGTCTCATCAGAGTCGAGGGACCCGGTTACGATTCGGCCCGCTCTGTTCAGTGCTTCCAGAACGCCGGCACGCCTGTCTGCCTTTTCGAACAATTGTTCATCGTGGATCGCCACGGCTGCTTGATTGGCGAAAAGCTGAATGTCGGTGAGTTCATCGTCGGTGAAACGATGGAGCTGTCGATAGTTGATAAACATCACACCTTCTCGCTCATCACCTACGCGTAGTGGAACGGCCACAAGAGATTTTATCTCTTCTCTCCGAGAGAAGTCACTGTTCATAAACATGGGGTCTTTGGAAGTGTTCGGCACATCGATGTAAGGCCTATTGCTGTTCAGTATTTTGAACACAAGAGAACTCTTTAGCCAACTATGAGTATCGTTCACCATGTCAGGGTCATTCACCCCGGTCATTCTCGGTGGATAATCAAACCGATCATTCTCTGCATCATATGCATAGAGAACTACGGCATCGCATCTCAGGACTTCCTTGGTGCCCATCACTACTGATTCCAAAGTGTTCTCAAGTCCCTGCAGAACCGTCATCTCGGCGACCAACCGTGCTGTGGCATGTGCTTCTCTAACGCGTCGACGCAGCCGCTCCTTCTTGAGTGCAAGAGCCGCATAGTCTGCGAATGCCAGTGTAATTCGCTTCTCTTCCTCCGTGAAACCGCGCGGCCGGCCGTAGTTAATGTACAAGACACCCAGCTTTTCGTCACCAGTTCGAAGGCAAACACCTTGAAAGCTACGGACCCCATTTAGCCGAAGCCGTCGAGCGGTAGTTGCCCCAAGGAAGGGATAACTTTTCTCATCCAGGATGTCCTCGACGCCGATCCAACCCTGATCCATGACCATTGTCGCTGTCCCATCCACGCGAGGAGCCGCTTTCCGGAATGCATGCCAGTTATCTTCGGATATCCCCGCGGCTGTCGACTCTTCGATAAGGAAGATTTCTTTGGCTTCGTCAAAAGACCAGACTGCAGCCGATTTGGCTCGAAGCACTTGAACCGCGCTCGCTGTAATTTGGCCCAACACCTCGCCCAGGCTATCCGCGGCGGTCAGTTTGCCAGTTGACTCATGCAAATTCTCCAGGGTTTCAATCCTCTGCGAATTATCATAAGCAACAGCCGCCTGGTTGGCGAAAAGCTGCAAAGCATCTACCTCAAATGATTGAAAACGTCGGGGTTCATTGTAATGGATCCACATCACCCCGATTCTCTCATCATGCACCGCAAATGGCAAGCAAAGCGCAGCGCGAACACCCCGGTCTTTCATGTATTGGTTGACAGGACGATGGTGTGTTTCGACGTTTTCGATAACTTCTGGAATGCCGGAATCAATTACCTGTCGGGAGATCGATTCCTTCGACCCCTTTCTGACGATCCTGTCGACATCGTTGACACCTCCTTCGCCTTTGACAAGAAGATTTCGGGCGTGGCCCCTGTTGTCAATCAGGACCACGCTCACCCATTCGGCGTGAGCTATTTTCCATGCACGTTCCACGGCGTCTTCAAGTACTTGCTCAGGTGTGCCGATGGCAGTCAGGGTAACGGCTGCCTCAAAGGCACCACGCAGTTCGCGACGGGCATTCTCAGATGCGGTCAATGTCTTCGCGTTAACCAAAGCGGTCGCGGCGTGGTCTGCGAACATTTGCAGTAGGTTGGCGTCGCTGACTCCAAAATTTCGGCCTATCTTATCGTCCACGTAGAGTACGCCAACGATCTCCTTCCGCCATCGCAGCGGTACCTCTATCACCGCGCCGAAAGGGTGTCCTTCCCGGAAATTGCTGGCCTGGTAAATAGAGGTAGAGTAGTCGGCGGTCGCCAGGTAGGGCCTTTCGCTTTGCACGAGCCTTCCCGCCATGCCATCATTAGTCTTCAAGACCTGCCCGACGACCCCACGATTTCCTGGAAAATCCGCAGTGATAGTCAGTTCTTCTTGCTCTCGATCATATTCATAGACGCCGCCACTTTGCGCATCAAGAAGCCTCACAGCCCGCGTGATTATCTCTTCGAGAAGAGGTGCCTGTTCGACTTGATTTGCCACGCGCAAGGCACCCTGTCGTACCCGCTCCAACTGAATCGCTTGACGTTTAGTGTCGTCTAATAGTTTAGCGTTGTCAATGGCAATGGCGGCCGTATTGGCGAACGAGATCAGCGACTGGACTGTTTCATTGCTAATCGGATCCCTTGTGAACCTGTTATCGGCAACCAGGAGACCGATGACTCTTGCCCGAGAACGGAGTGCCACCACAACCAAAGGTGCTTGCGGTTCGAATTTCTCACGGAAGATTCGTGGTAATTGTGCAATATCCTCCGGTGATTCCAGTCGCTGCCAGTGACCTGATTGAATCACCTGTGAGAAAACGTCGGACTTATCCGGATCAATGTCGATTCCAAGATCAGCGATCCGGTCTCCAATTGGTGTCCGGGGCAAAGCCATGAACCTCAAATACCTGCGGAAGAACTCACTACCTTTGAGTTCTGGCACTCGGAACTCGTCCCAGACTCGTTGATTCTGATGCTTATGCAGATGTCCAACACCCATCTTGCCAACGAGTTTGTCTTCATCTGGTTCTCGCAAAAATATGGCTGCTCGATTGAGACCTACGCCAAATCCTGCGGTGACACTTGTCAGGATCAGTAAAAAAACCTCGCTGAGGCCTTCGGCCGATTGGATGGAATCGCTTATGCGTTGGTAAATGGCAGACTGTGCGAATATCCGTAATTGGGCATCCAGATATTGGATGTCTTCGAAATGACCAAGAGCTCCTACTGTTTGCCCCAGCGCATCACGGAGCCAGGTTACTGCCAAACGCACGGAAACAGGCTGGTCTGTCTTGCTTCGCAGAAGGGCTTCGTAGTCGGCAATCCTGCCATCAGCAGAAGCGCGTAGTCGATTACCGATATTGTGAGCTTCCTCCGGCCGGAAATAGAGTTCCCCCACAGGTTGTCCCAGCAATTCCTTCTGGCGATAGCCCAGAATTGCCTCCGCGCGACGGTTTAGGCCGATCACCCTACCCTGGAGATCGTTGGCAATCACCGCTGTCGGCGAATTAGTCATGAATTGCCGCCAATAATCGGCATGCTCTCTGGTGACCTCGTACATTTGCGCATTGTCCACCGCAGACGCTACCTGTCCGGCCAGAATCATGCACAGATCTATCTCGTCCTGGCTAAATCTTCGCTTTCGTCCTATCGCATCCAGGCTAAACGAGCCGATGATCCTATCGTTAAAGATCATTGGGACAACTAGAATCGACTCGATGCCAAACCCTCGCAAGGTGTCCCGGACTGGTCCCAGAGCCTGTTGATTGGCAACATCGTAGATTACCAAAGGCCGTTTTGAGCGCACAAGGTTTTCCTCGTCAGAAACGCCGTCGACTTGAATGATCGTACCTACTGTGTTGATATTCTTCGGAAATTCAGCCTTGACTACTCCTTGGGCGAGATTCGGATCAAACAGAACTAAGCCGCTGTGATCGACGTCAAAGAGTTCCACGGCGGCGCGGCAGGCTACTTCCAGAGTTTCGGTTAAGTTTAAGTTCTCATTTAGTGCTTCACTTACCTCCTGAATCGCTTCAAGTTTCCGAGCGCGCCACTCAGCTTTTAAGGAAGCTTCATGTTCCTGTTGACGCAATCGAGTATTCTCAATAGCGGCAGCGGCTTGAATGGCAAAAATGGATATTGGGTCCAGTTCCGACGATGTAATTCTTCGTTTTGTTTCTTTGTTATCGGCCGATATTTTTCCAATTACCTGGTCGTGCAAAATAAGGGGAACACATGCCCACTCAATCACATTCTCCTTACCTAGATCTTTTTCGCGCGCGGCTATTTCCCCTTCAGCCAACCGAAAAATAGTGGATTGGGGATTCTTTAAAAGCCTTTGCATATACTGATCTTCGTTCAGTGGAATGTTAAAACCCACAAAACTAGATTCCATACCAACGTGGGCCTGCCCGATCAAGCATTGGCTTTCTTCATCCCAAAGATACAGGCGTATTCTATCGAATCCCAAAGCATGTACGCCGTTTGCGATGCTCTGTAGTATCTCTTCTAGGGTAGAACCGCTTAAAAGAGCCACGCCACTCTTCATCAAATTCCGCAGGATTAAACGTTCATGCGCACCTTCCTTCAGTTTCCGATACTCGGCGGCATACTCGATCATGAATGCCAATTCGTCGATATCAAACGGCTTGCGGATATACCGGTATGCGCCCTGACGCATTGCCTCCAAGCCTGAGTCAAGGCCCCAACCTGTAAACAGAATAAACTCAGTGATCTGGCTTCGATCGCGAATGGCCTTCATCAATTCGATGCCTAGAGGTTCCGGTTCATTCTCCCCAGAGGGAATTATCATGTCATCGATCAGCGCTACATCAAATGATTCTGACCGGGTTTCGACCTTTTCCAATGCCTGTTGAAAGCTTTCCGCCTCATCAACGATGTATCCACACTGCTCGCGAAGAATCCTTGCCAGCGGCTTTCGCAGGCTGGCCTCATCGTCGACAAGAAGCACGCACAAAGATTGGTCTGTCATGGTTCGGTCACTCCAGTTTTGCAGCCGGCAACGAGATTAAGAATGTTGTTTCGAAGGGCACGACGCTTCTCTCGACGCGAATAGTCCCCCCCAGGGACTCGACCAGGTTTCGGGCAAAGTACAAGCCCAACCCCGATCCCTTTGGACGGGTAGAAAAGCCGAGGGCGAAGATGCGCTCCCAGAGCACTTTATGGATTCCTGGTCCATTATCGGTAAATCGAATCTGAACGGGCCTTTGACTGCTCGTGTCGAACGTTGTACCGACCATAAGCATTCCGTCCTCCGCTTTGATGGACGAAACATGTTGAATGGCGTTGAGCATCAGGTTTAGAAAAACTTGCTGGAGCGCCGCCGGATTGCCGGCCGCCGCGGGAAGGTCGGAAAAACGCTCGATCTGAATCTTAACGCGGCTCCGTCGGGCGGTGGAGCGCATTAACGCTGCTGACCGTCCCAATACAGTGTTGACATCGACCAGGCCGCCTTGGCCCGGTCGCATCATTTGCTGAAATAAGCCTATCGTCGTGCGCAACTCTGAAGTAGCCCCTGTCAGTGCTTCGGCCTCCGCCTTAATGTTCGCAAAACCGGAGATATTGACCACTTCCGAATGATTTATCTGCAGAGCGTTGCAGTCGTTTTGCAGGTTTCTGAGTCGCATCTCGATGCCCGACAGCGCATTATAGATGTCATGGCCCATGCCAGCCGCCATCTGGCCATGAAGGACGAGCGTATTGACCTGCTGGACGTGGCGGGTCAACAGGTCGCGCTCCAACGCCGCTGACAATGAGATTGCCGTAGCCAGGGCATCTCGCACTCGATAGGGATGAAAGGCATTTTGGGTTTTCGCAAACAGAAACAACCCATGATGCGTATCTTCTTGCATCCTGACAGGGACACCGATGCAGGATCCAAAGGGAAGTAAGCCTAGCAGCTTCTGGAACTTCCTCTCGGCCCGTGCTGGAACCTGGTTCTCGAAAACAGTCTGGTCTTCCTCGATGACATCGCCAACGGGACTTTGCTCCAGCCCATAGAGGGCCTCTCGGTGGATCATCGCATCGCCTGCCTGGGCTAGAACCGAGATTGCTGCAGAGGTTGAGCTCTTGTGAAACAACAGCGCGGCATCAGCCTTGCTAGCCTTCACCAGGTGTTCTAAGCCGCTTTGCAATTGCTCGGTTAGTGACCCACCCCGTTTTATGGCGCTTGCAAAGGTCTCGAATGGAGCCTGTTGATCACTGGTGGCAGACGATTCAGTTGCTCGCCAGGGTACCAGCGGTTTTCCAGAGTTGACGGCCTGAAGAAACTCCCTGATCTCCGTTAGGTCAAGAGGTTTGGAAATTACTGCTACCACGCGCAGGGCTTCGATATCGAGTACGCGCTCGGCCAGCCATTCTGGTGTGCTCATGACAGCGATTGCTGTCTCTGCCAGGTCCTCTTGTCCATCCTTCAACAGATCCAATCCATCCTCGCCGGAAAGATCAATATCCAGAAGCATGGCAGCGTATTGTTCTGTCTTCAACCGGGCTCTGGTAGTGGTCAGGTCGCCGGTGTTTTCAGCCTGACATCCTAGACCTATCAGCCAGTTGACCAATGGAATGGCGACATCCTCGCGATCGTCGACGACAAGAATCTTTCCATTCAAAACCAGCCTATCTCTGATGTGCTCGTCGAGTGCTCTTGCCTGAGTGTCATCTTGTATCTCCGGCTCATGGCGTGCTTGCAGGCGCTTCCATTTCTCCAAGGCCTTTGCTGCCTTGGCTATCTGCAACGAGCGTTTCCGAACGCTGAGCCGGACGTTACGTTGTTTGGCGTCGATTCGGGTGATGACCGCTTCTACGGTATCTTCCACCCAGACCACGTCTTCCGGACGTTCAACTTTCCACGTGGCTAGTTGATCCAACGGCACCAGACCGTCAACACCGGGAAGAATCTCCACAAACGCGCCGTAAGGCCTGATACTAATGACTGTTCCCTGAACGACGCTGCCAACCCTATACATCGTCGCGACTTTATCCCACGGGTCGGCGAGAGTGGCTCGATGGCTGAGTTCCATATGTTTGCCAGTCTCGGGCAGCTTGATGATGATAGCCTGAACGCGGTCGCCCTCCTGCACGATTTCCAGCGGTTCGAATGAGGAGGCCCAGGAAAGCTCTCGGCGGCGAATATAGGCCTGCGTGCCGTCGGTCAGACGCACAAAGACGCCGAACGGAAACACTTGCTCCACAATGGCGTCGACGCCTTGGCCAACATTGAATGCGGATTTGCGTTGGCTGCTCATAATTTTCGGAAGCACTTGTAGTCGATGAAGGGAACCATTATCTGCAATGATATCACAAAATGGACTTTTTGTGCTGACCATTTTGCTGTCAGTTTGCTCGCAATCGTCTTGTTTTCACCCCGAATGCGTTCCGCCCCCCAGGTCAGGTTATCCGCGGCCATTTGCCGGATGAGTGAAATGGTCTCAGCAGGGATTCTCGGTGATTGTGACTTGGGATTGGACTTTCGTCGCCAGATGAAACGAAAGAGTTCACGATGCCAACGCAGAATCGTATCGGGTTGGACAATGAGCAGAGCGTGCTTCCAGAAAGGAGTGGCGCGAAAGAACAAGAGGAGTTTGATGCGATCGAAGTTATTGAGTTGCGGATGCTGGCTCTGGCGTTGGAGGATGATGAATTGCTGACGCAGGAGGGCGTTTTCGGCGATGAGATCGGCTTTGCTGCGAGTCAGGTCGGCGGTAGCACCACGCACAAGGGAAAGGGTGTTGGGTTTGAGTCAGCGTTTGATCGAACAGCGCTTTTCACGCCGTCGGGGCTTTGCTACGCCGCTTCTGGTACCTTCGAGAGCAGTGTCACCCGTCCGAAACGGGCGACGTCCACGACCTCGTGGACAGGGCTGTAACCAGCACGGTATGGCTCGCTTCGCTCGCCCTTTCATCCTTCTGCATCTCTTGAGCGCTTCTGGCATTCTCGAGTGGCTGGCCTTCGTTCTGTATGAAAATCGTTTCTTCGAATTTGATGCGAGCATCATGCTGAATGGTGAACAGCCAATCAAGACAGACTGTACGTACGTTGGTTGCTATCACGCTTCAATACAGCTAATTGATGGTTGGTACGTATCCTCCATCGACTCGGATATTCGCGCCATGCACATAACTCGCTAGTTCGCTGGCCAGAAAGACCACTACGCTGGCAATCTCATCAACCTGCCCCATTCTGGCAAACGGTATATCACCCATCATCTGGTTCATTGCTGCCTCAACTTCTGCCGCCGTCTTCCCCATGCTCTGCGCCAGACCCATTTCAACCATATTGGGTGTTAGGATGGCACCCGGACTGACGCTGTTGATTGTCACGCCATCCCCCTTCATCGCCTGCGCCATCGCAACAGTCAGATTGAGAACAGCCGCCTTCGTTGTCGAATATGCGCCCATGCCCGCTGGGGGCTTAATCGCCGCTGCGCTCGAGATATTGATTATCCGGCCCCATCCCTGTTCTTGCATGGCCGGTAACAAGCGCTGCATCAAACGCACCATGGAAAGAACGTTGATATTGTACGCTGCGGCCCATTGGGACGGAGGCGATGTCATGTCGTCTTGGTGTTCGCCGCCGGCCGCGTTGTTCACCAGAATATCGATGGCTCTGAGTTCTGCTTGGGCCAAGTCGATGACGCGCGCGGTTGCGGCATCATCGCTCAGGTCGCCGACAGCAACGATGGCTTTTCCGCCCGTCTGGTGGATCTCGGCTGCCACCCGTTCAGCTTGATCGCCGCGACGGCCATTCACAATCACTGTCGCCCCTTCGGCAGCAAACCGTTTGGCGATCCCTTCGCCAATGCCGCCTGTACTGCCCGTGACCAATACTCGTTTGCTCTCCAATCCCAAGTCCATTGTGTGATTTCTCCTTTCGAGATTTGTCCGTTATCTGATGGTCGATTTGAATGCTCTCAGAGCAACCGCCATGCCCAGAATCGCGAAGGCCAAGGTGACGCCAAAGCAAAGCCATAAGGGAATTGGGTCGACACTGCCCATGCTCGGTGCCGGGGCCATGGTGATTTGTCGTAATCCGGTGACGGCGTATGTGGTCGGGTTAAGCATTGCCCCAATTTGCATCCAGACGGGCAAGGTAGCTAATGGATAGAGTGAATTGCTCCAGAACAGCAGGGGGAGCTGCAGCATGAAGATCATCATGTGGTAGCCGGCAGAGCTATCCGTTCTCGATGCAACGGCCAGCGCGATCCCGGAAAACCCAATGCCGTAACCGGCGATCAGCAGGAAGCCGCCCAACCAGCCCAGGGGATTTGCGTTCAACCGGGCGCCCAACAGGATGCCCACGATTAGGATGATTATCGACTGGATCATCACAGTGGTTGTGATGCTCAGCGCGTGGCCCAGCAGGATGCTGAGACGGGGAATAGGCGCCACCAGGTATTCCTTCACGATACCTGCCATACGTTCGTTGAGCCAGGTGGAGCCGCCGCCAATGGCAGCGCCCACGGCGGTGAGGGCGACGATGCCCGGCAGGATGAAGGTCAGGTATCCCTCTCCACTTCCCGGCATGACAGCCCCCATCAGGCTGCGCATGCCTACGCCAAACAGCACAACCCACAAGATTGGCTGGAACAGCATCCCAAAAACCTCTTCCGAGTGGACGAGGGTCTTCCTCATCTGCTTTTGCCACAATATGATCGATGCGCTCATAGGTTAGTCTCCATATTTGCTCCGGGCAGCTATTTGTCTCGCAATTGGCGGCCGGTATATTTCAGAAAGACATCACCCAGGCTCGGTTTGGAAATGGAAACATCGTCAACATGGAAACCACTTGCCTGAGATGCCTTGATGATTTCAAGCAGACGACCTGAACCGGAGCCGGCGCTGATCTGGATCACACCATTGCCGCCGTCGACGCCTTGAACGAAGGGTAAGACTGATACCTGCTCAATGAATGTCTCTTTGTCGCCCGCGCCATCAACATGGAATACGTCGGCCCCCATCTGATTGATGAGTTTCTGCGGCGGACCTTCAACAACGATGCGCCCATGATCGATGATGGCCACCCGATCGGCCAACGCCTCCGCTTCTTCCATGTAATGGGTAGTCAGAAGCAGAGTGATGTCTGTATTCTGCTTCAGATTGCGGATATATTCCCAGATATTGACCCGGTTCTGGGGGTCCAGTCCCTGGGTTGGCTCATCCAACAAGAGCACTTGGGGATCGGTCATCAAGCCACGAGCCAGTTCCAGGCGTCGTTTCATGCCACCGGAGTAGGTGTTGGTGCGCCGGTCGGCCGCCTCTTCCATCTGCACCAACGCCAGTAGCGCATTGATTTTGTCCTGGCGTCGGGCTTTCTCCATGTTGTACAGCCGTCCGTGGAAATCCAACGACTCCCTTCCGGTCAGATCAGGATCCAGCACGATCTCCTGGAACGTCACGCCGATACGGCGTCGCACCTCGGCGGCTTGTTTGACCGCGTCATAGCCGGCGACCGTGGCCACCCCGGCAGTTGGTTCCAGCAGCGTGGTTAGCATGGAAATGGTCGTCGTTTTGCCTGCGCCATTGGGACCCAGTAGCGCGTAGATCGTGTTCTTCTCGATGGTCAGATCTATCCCATCGACCGCCAATATCTGTCCATCGTAGCGCTTGACTAGACCCGTGGTTTCGATGGCAAGGCTCGACCCATTCGAATCGCTCATGGTGTTGCTACTCCTTCTGTTCCGAAATCGGAATCTCCTTGCTGGAGTCGGGCGAGAAGCTCGCCCAGCCACGACAGTTCATTGGCGTAGAAGCGGTGCAGGTATGCCACGCCCAGGTGACTTTCCCGTATCTCACTGGGAAAGGCCTCCAGTTGCTCAAAATGCTCCTTTACCACCTGCCGCCGCTGTCGCAAGAGTGAAGTCGCTTCCTCCAACGGCAGCGCATCCAGGTAGTTGAGCGCCACGGCCGAGGGCAGTTCCGGCGTCGGGTAGGTAGCAAGGCTCTCCCGCAGAAGTTGCTGGAACGCCGCCTCACCCTTAGGCGTGACCGTGTATACTCGCCGGGGCGGCCGATTGCCTTCCTGTTCCTGATGAGCGGCAATCCAGCCATCCTGCTCCATGTTTTTCAGAAGCTTGTAGGCATTCGATTTGGTCAGTGTGATGGCGAGCCCTGAGCTTTGGTTCAACATCTCATTGAGCTGGTAACCGTGCATAGCCTGGCTCCGCAAGCCACCCAGCAACACCAGTTTTTTCTCCATAAGGTTTCGCTCTATAGTGCCAAGATATATACTCGCTAGTGACTAGTCAATAGTGACTATATCCAAAAAAGTCATGATGTCAAATTGAAGAACGGGTCGTTCAGGCGAGTAGGTTTGGCATGAAGATGTCGATTTCTTCCCTCACCCTCTCCGCGACCTCTCGTGTTGGCTACCACGCACATCCGTTCGCTTTTGGAGGATGTTGCGTCGGATAGTAAGAGAGAATACGATCAGTTCGCTTGGGTCGAGCGACTCCATTTGAGCAGTTGCATGGTCAAAACTACGTTCCACCCCAGCAATAGAACGAGGAGATGCAACAATTGCCATGCACCTGGCGTGCGAAAGCAGCATTGGAGCGCGTTGACACCCCTTGCTTTGACCCCCAGTAGAAAACCGTGCCTCTTTCCTGAACCGAGTTGATCAGCCGGTGGGATCGGGATGCGTTGCTGCAGGCCCTGGTGTGGCCTTGCTTTCTTGTAGAACGCCACGAATTCTTGCGAGACACCATTGAGATGCCTGTAATTGAGGATGATCATGTGATCCAGGCACCCCCTGCGTAAGGTCCCGATTTAACCGATAAGAGCTGACCGTAGTGCATCTCGATGCACCCAGGGGATGGACTAGGGGCGCGGGCCTCGTTACTTCGTACGGATGACGCTAATCAGCACCGCTACAAGGATAATCAACCCCCGGATCACTTCCTGGGCAAAGGGGTTAATGCCCATCAATACCATGCCATTGCCGAGCAGACCGATGAACAGTACCCCCAAAAAGGTGCCGAAGATCGTTCCCTCGCCGCCCATCAGACTGGTGCCGCCGATGATGACCGCCGCGATGACCTCAAACTCCAGGCCCATCGCAATGTTCGATGATCCGGACATGATTCTGGACGACAGGATGATGCCGCTGAAGGCTGACAGAAATCCAACCAGGGCAAAGGTTGTGATGCGCGTCTTCCATACGCTGATACCCGAGAGTCTCGCAGACTCTTCGTTACCCCCAACGGCGTAGACCGATCGGCCATACACGGTGCGGATACTGATGAAGTGGAAAATAACAAAGGTCACCAGCATGATGATCACTGGTACCGGAATCACGTCGAAAACGTAACCGCCTCCCCAGAAGTTGAATCCGTCACTGAATGGGGTAATGGGAAAGGCATTGGTGATCAGCCGGGCTGCGCCCCGGAGGCTCATAAACAGGGCCAGAGTGACCACGAAGGCCGGCACCGCCCACTTCACCCGAATATAGCCGGCGGCGGCGTGAATGGCTGCTCCCTGAATCACCACGAAAATCACAGCGAGCCAGAGGGGCCAGCCTTGCTGGATTGCCAGTACCCCTAACAGTGCCGAGGCCCAGGCTACGGCGGAGCCGACACTCACATCAATGTCGCCGGAGATAATCATAAAAGTCATGCCACAAGCGATAATGCCGTTGAATGCGACCGCCCGCAGCACGTTCAGCAGATTTCTGGGTGTGAGAAAGTTAGGCGCAAAGATCGCCAGGCCAAGAAACAGAATAACCAGGGCAATCAAAAGACCCGAACGAGAGGCAAGATCGCCAGCCTTTGAGGAAAATGTTGGCTTGGATTGGGTTTCAACTGCGTTTGTCATTCGGATAATTCCTCCATCGCCAGCGACATTAACTGTTCCAGGTCGACTTCATCGTGTTGTTTTTCGTGGGTTATGCGCCCCTGGTTCATGATCAGGATCCTGTCGGAAACATCCAGCACTTCCTCGATTTCCGATGACACAAACAGCACGGCCAATCCCTGCCGCGCCAGGTCGCGCACCAGCGTAAAAATCTGCTCTTTGGCCTGGATGTCGATGCCCCGTGTCGGTTCATCCATCATCAGCACTTCGGGCAGCGTGTTCAGCCAGTTGCCGATGACAACCTTCTGCTGATTGCCACCACTCAAGGTTCGCGTCTGAACGTCCAGGCTGGCTGTTCTTATATCCAGGTTTCCAACCATATCTTCGGCCAGCTCCTGTTCCTTTCCGGGATTCAAGACCCCGTTGTTGCTGACGCGCTGCAGAGAGGCCAGGGTCAGGTTATCCTCGACCGGGAATACGAGGACCAGGCCCTCCCGTTTTCTGTCTTCCGGGGTGAATCCGATTCCGTTGGCCTTCATTGCAATAGGGCCGGGTTTGTCGATGAGCGTATCGTCCACACGGATCTCGCCACTGTCGATGGGATCAAGGCCGAAAATGGCTCGCAGCAACTCTGTGCGTCCTGAGCCAAGCAGCCCGGCGATTCCCAAAACTTCACCGGACCGGAGATCCAGGGAAACATCATTCAGCAGGCCGTGGCGGTTCAGGTTTCTCACCGACAGCTTGACCCGGCCTAACTTGGCATCCCGTTGCCACTCCGTACGCTGCCAGGCGCCGCCGATCATCATGCTGGTGATGCGCTCAGGCGTGGCCTCTTCCACCGGAATCGTACCGATCTTCCTGCCATCTCGCAGTACGGTGACGCTATCGGCTACTCTGGGAATCTCCTGAAGCCGGTGCGTCACGTAGATGATTGCCCGCCCTTGTTCAGCCAGACGACGCACGACCCTGTGTAACGTATCGACCTCTTCGGCAGGCAATGCGCTGGAGGGTTCGTCCAGTATCATCACGCGTGGGTCAAAGGAGATGGCCTTGGCGATTTCAACCAACTGTTGCTGTGCCACATTCAGGCGAGATGCTTGCTGGGAAAGGTCAATATCAACCTCAAGCTGACCAAGCGCCTCATCAGCAGTCCGCAACATTTCTTTTCGGTCAATGAAGGTTATTCCAAGCCTTTTTTGTTTTGGCCAACGGCCCAGCAGGATGTTCTCGGCAACGGTCAATCCTGGCACCAGGCTCATTTCCTGATAGACGGTGCTAATGCCCTGCTCGAAGGAGTCCTGGGGTGATTTGAAGATCACTTCCTGATCGTCGATGGTGATGGTTCCGTCATCGGGGCCGATCGCGCCGCTCAATATCTTCACCAGGGTAGACTTGCCGGCACCGTTTTTTCCCAGCAGGGCCCGCACCTCGCCCGTATGCAACGTGAAATCCATATTGTCAAGGGCCTTCACACCGGGATACTGTTTACTCAGACCTCTGGTCTGCAAGATGGCGGTCATAGACACACTTCCTGATCGAAATCTGGTTCTCGGACGGTCCGGTGTTTCCCAAACCGCCCGAAAACCTCGAAAACTATCTCTGGCTGGTTATTCGATTTCGAAGACGGCGTTGCCCTCGGTTTCGACGAATCGATTGATCATCTCATCGTCGCCGCGACCGAAGTAGATGGTCGGGGTATTGATTACTGATTCTACCTTTTCGCCGCCGAGTACCTTCAGCATGGTCATGAAGGTGTCATAACCCATCTGGAAAGGTGCCTGGCCGGTGACACCCTGCAGGATGTCGTTGTCAGCCTGAAGCATCTGAGCCATCTGGTTGTTCATGTCGGTGCCGACCACAAACACTTCACCAGCCAGGCCGGAGGACTGAACCGCCAGCGCGTGGGCTACGGTGCCACCCTCGTTGGCAGCCCAGAGCAGGTTGATGGTGGGATTGGCTTCGAGCATGGCTTCCGACACAGGCAGCGCGTCGTCTGCCACCCAGCCGGCCTGATCGGCAACGACTTCCACACCCGGTAATTGAGTTACCTGTGTCAGGAAGCCTTCCTTGCGGGGCGGACAACCTTCGAACTGGTCGCAGTTGAGCAGGCCGATCGTAGCGTTGCCATCCAACTGTTCTTCGATAAACTTGACGGCGGCTGCACCGGTTGTGCTGCCCAGGTCTTCGTTCTTGGTTACCAGGTATGCATCGGCGATACCCTCTTCACTGACACAGGTGTTGAAGCAGATGATAGTGATGCCGGCTTCCTTGGCCCTCTTCAAGGCCGCAACAGAGCCATCAGCTGAGATGGGGGTGATGAGAATCGCATCGACCCCGCGAGTGATGTAGTCGTCGATCATGCTGCTTTCCTTGGCCAGATCGTTCTCGGTGTTGCCGAGGATCAGTTCGGAACCGGCTTCGTCGGCAGCGGCTGCCATACCGTTCTGAACGGTCTGCATGAAGGTATCGCTCTGGAAGACGACGCCGGCTATGGTCAGGTCTTCGCCACTCATCATGGGCTTTTCTTCCATGGCGCCAGCATCGGCTCCGGGTACCTCGAATACCGCGTTGCCCTCGGTTTTGACGAATCGATTGATCATCTCATCGTCGCCGCGACCGAAATAGATGGTTGGCGTGTTTTGCAGGGCGGAAACAGTCTCACCTGCCAGCGCAGCCAAGGTGGTGTTCAAGGCATCGAAGCCCATCTGGAAGGGTGCCTGGCCGGTGACACCCTGAAGGATGTTATTATCGGCCTGAAGCATCTGGGCCATCTGGTTGTTCATGTCGGTGCCGACCACAAACACTTCACCAGCCAGGCCGGAGGACTGAACCGCCAGCGCGTGGGCCACGGTGCCACCCTCGTTGGCAGCCCAGAGCAGGTTGATGGTGGGATTGGCTTCGAGCATGGCTTCCGACACAGGCAGCGCGTCGTCTGCTACCCAGCCGGCCTGATCGGCAACGACTTCCACACCCGGTAATTGAGTTACCTGTGCCAGGAAGCCTTCCTTGCGGGGCGGACAACCTTCGAACTGGTCGCAGTTGAGCAGGCCGATCGTAGCGTTGCCATCCAACTGTTCTTCGATAAACTTGACGGCGGCTGCACCGGTTGTGCTGCCCAGGTCTTCGTTCTTGGTTACCAGGTATGCATCGGCGATACCCTCTTCACTGACACAGGTGTTGAAGCAGATGATAGTGATGCCGGCTTCCTTGGCCCTCGTCAAGGCCGCAACAGAGCCATCAGCTGAGATGGGGGTGATGAGAATCGCATCGACCCCGCGAGTGATGTAGTCGTCGATCATGCTGCTTTCCTTGGCCAGATCGTTCTCGGTGTTGCCAAGGATCAACTCGACGCCCGCTTCGTCAGCGGCTGCCTGAATACCATTCTGAACGGTCTGCATGAAGGTATCGCTCTGGAAGACAACGCCGGCTATCACCAGTTTGTCATCCTGATCGGTCGCAGGTGCCGCATCTTCAGTGCCAGGTTGTTCGTCGGAAGTGGCCGGTACTGCTGGTGCTGCAGTCGGCGCACAGCCTGCTACGAGCAGGCCAATCATGAGCGCCAGCGCGAGGACTGGCAAAAAGCGTTTGAGATTCATCAGGTTCTCCTCTCATTGTGAGTAGTGATTCGAATTCAATCGAAGGTCTGAATGGTCGGCACGATCGGGCAGTTCAATGTCTTCGGGAATAACGGCACCTCCTTTCAATGTAACATCAACTCCTCAATGACTTTTCACTTAACGGCGTAAGGTTCTGATAGAGACCATGCAATTGACCAAACGCCTGCTGGTAAGCGGCTACATAGTCCTGATAATGGCGATGGTAGGCGGGTCGGGGCTCCGTACGGCTGGTGGTCCGGGCAAAACGACGGGCAGCAGCGGCCATGTCGGGATAAATCCCTACCGCGTGGCCGCCCATGATGGCGCAGCCCAGGGCAGCAATGTCTTCCCGCTGCAGACGAACGTAGGGCACGCCCAGCACGTCAGCCTTGATCTGGTTCCAGAGATCACTGTTGGCCCCGCCGCCGATAACCCGCACCTCGCTGAATTGAGCATCGGGGATGTATTCGCGAACGACGTCCAACGCCTGAGCATAGTCGAAAGCGATCGATTCAAGAACAGCCCGATAGAAGTGGGGTTTACGGTGCGTCCAGGTGAAGCCCAGCCAGGCACCGCGCACGTTCGGATCACTGGGGCAGGCACGACCCACCAGATGAGGAATGAACAGTAGACCTTCGGCTCCCGGCGGGATTTCGGCTGCTTGGGCGTCGAGCAATTGATAGGCAGTCGTGCCTTCTGCCCTGGCCCTTTCGGTTTCTTCGGTGGCAAACTGGTCCCGGTACCACCGGTGAGTCAGCCCACCACCGCTGATGTACATCATCGGGTACCAGTGGTCTTCGCCCAATGGCCCGGCCAGTGGTTGCAGCATGTTGTGGTGGGTGTCGGAAAAAAACATATTCAGCGAGGTTGCAAATACCGGAAATGTGCCGGCCACATCCACCAGCTGCCCCGCTTTCACCAGGCCTGCTCCCAGGCAGCCTGCCACCTGATCGCCAGCGCCGGCGACCAGGGGTACCCCTTCCGCCAGCCCACAGGCTGCGGCGACCTGTGCCGAGAGCTGCCCTATCACCGTAGTGGAAGGCACGACCTGGGGTAGTTTCTTCAATGGGATGCCACAGGCCCCGGCCAGTTCTTCGGACCAGGCGCGGCGGGCCGTATTACTGACGCCGACCCACGTAAGATAGGATGGATCGATAAATGCGTCATCGGTGGACAGGTTAGCCATGCGCCCCGCCACATAGTTGGCCAGTATCAAAACCTTGTGGATACGCCGGTAGAGATCGGGATAATTGTCTTGCCACCACAGCATGCGCGGTGCCAAAAAGGGCAGCGAACCGTTGAGCGCCACCAACTTGTCACCAACTCGGTTATGCATCTCTGCGACATAGGGTTGATAGCGATTATCCAGCGCCGATGGATACCAAGGCGTCAATGCATTCCATTCGCGATCGATGCCGATGGCGCCGGCCATTTGGCCGGCGAAGGTGATGGCAGCGACCGACGCGGGAGAAATCCCGGTTTTTTCGACAACCTCTTCAAGGGTATCCAAAGTGGAATCAAAGAAGTCTTCACCCCGTTGCTCGGCTCGACCCGGTGCAGGCTGGAACAACGGTGCATCGCGCGTGGCATCGGCCAGTGCCCGGCCATCGATGTCGAACAAGGAAGTCTTCACTACACTGGTTCCCAGGTCAACGCCAATCAGATAATTTTTTGACATATTAGGGCTTCTTACAGAGTCCAGCACTTTTCGATCAACACCCGTTCAGCCTGCGCGGTCCAGGTTGGGCCGGGATCCAACTGGCGGTAAACGTCGGGCAGAACCTGTTCCAGTTCAGGCAGGCTCAACAGGGGCAGGTCGATCAACTGGGGGAAAATGACAACCTTGCCGGGGTAGGCTTTCTCTAACACCGCCTGCAAACCGTGGCGCATCGCCTTCATCCCGCCAATAGCGGCAACAGTCCGGGTCGCCGACAGAGAATTGTCCTGAATCTTTTCCAGCACCTGCAACTGGTCCGCTACGGTCGAACCGCTGGTACCGGTGAACTGCGCGCCGTACAGCGACACCCGGTCGAGCGGAAGCTTGATTGAGTTGCCTGCCTCCGCCCCGGCAAAAACCACAAGCATGCCATCAGCGGCCAAAAAAGGGAGGGCCTCTGCGACTGCTGCGGGGTTGGGAACCACCACGACAATGTCGTCGCAGCCGCGCCCGCCCGTGAGCCGGCTGATTTCACCTTGCAGCCGGCCAGGTTCCATCGTGGGGTTGAAGGCTACCAGCTCTCGACCACTGGTTGCGGCCAGGGCGGAAAAGTCGTTGATGATACTGTTGAGGCGCTCCTGTCCCCGATTGGTAGCGATGATGGCGCGGGGACCATTGGGCAGTTGCAGTGCCCGCTGAATATGCATTCGGCCCATGGTGCCGCCCGCTCCCAGGATCCAGATCACGCCACCGGGGCGCAGTTCAGACCGGTTGCGCTCAGTGCCGTAGGCATCGGCGATATCCGGCCCGGTGCAACCTAACAGAGCCAGATGCTGGTAGTGAAGCTTGTTCATGTCCACGGCAACAGGTTCGTCCCAGGAGTGATTCGTCACCAGATTCAACGTGCCGCGGGAGGCCAGTTGGTCAACCGCTTCTGCGACATGGTCTGCTTCCTTCGGGTCAATCAGAATGATATCGTCAAGACCGGTATCGGGCGCAAACTCCTCAGCCACGTCGACTGCCGACGCCCGCGGTCGCTCCGCAACGACGCCATATCGGCTGTGGAGTTCCCTGGCAAGCGATGGTGGCACGTTGGTCAGCACAATGTGTCTGCTTTTTAGCTCGCAACCGACTCGGTATGTCCGCCTGTCGCCGGGATTGCCCTTGATCCAGAGCAGGCCATCTTGTTTGGGTGTAGGACGGCGGGCGGTGGCCCTGTAGGCCACATCCACACAGGCCCATGGCTCTAGAAGAGCAATGTCGGCATAACTGACATCAGACAAGACTGGAAAGATGCAGCTCCCAAAATCGCTGGCAAGTACCCCCCGCTCGAGAATTACGTATTGGGCCATCGCGCCGGGGATATTGACGCCGAAAATGGTGCGCTTGCCGTCGACGTACACGTCTGGTTGAATGCCCAGGCGCTGTCCAGCGTAATACTGGGCCTGCCATCCGTCACCGACAATCACAGCAGTCAAGGCTGCTTCGTGACCCAGCCGGGCGGGATCGGCGTCGAAGTCCCGCTCAAAAAAAAGTGGGTAGTCGTGGCCCATACGAATCATCTTGGCATCGGAAGCGCATAAGCCCAGGGCATCCACTCGGACCAGAATCTCATCAGGACCACAGGTTGGCATTGTTTCCCGGACAGGTTGACCGTCTACTCCAACGCTTTCCAGACTACGGCCAGCAAAGGGCCACGTCAGGTTGTGCGAGGGCAGTGGCCCGGTCGCCTGCCTGTACTGTTGCCAGCGATCACTCATCACCTGTCATTCCTGCCCGTTATTTCGCCTGCAGGCGACACGTTTGATACCCGATCGAAGCCTTGATAGGCAACGGCCCTTATTGCGGCGTGGCGCGATTCACCCGGATCGATTTTCGCAGCGGACCTGTTTTCAATGGCAGTGATTAATCCCGCCGATGGGTAGCTGGACCAGGGCTCCAGGGCCATGGTGTAAACCTGACCATACCAGGGGTAGCCATTGCTCTGGTTGAACTGACGCCATATCCACAGGTAAGGAAATGTTTCCAGCGACCAGGTGAGGGCAAGGCCGACCTGGGTTGCCTGATTGGTGACGGCATACCAGCCTTCGGGCAGGTTGACGACGTAGCCCAGATCCTCATGGCCGGTACCGGGCGCGTCCGGGCGGCTGAAATCCACCCGGACACCGCCATCTTCAGAGACGTGGGGCCACCGGTATTGCCCGCCGCCGGTCAGTCGAGTGCCGGCGGCACCGGCGAAGGTCTCGATGAGAAGGTCGCCTGCGGGGAGATCAACCCGGCAATCGGGCCCCAGAAAGGGTGCACCGAAGGCGGGATGGTGGCCCCACATGAAGTCCATCGCTTCGGCGCCTTCGTTGGTTAAAGCTTCTTCAATCAACAACAGTGGCTCGCCCCGGCGCAGGGTCATGGTGCGCTGCAGGTGGAATGGGGTTCGAAAGGGGCGCACCGACAGCGTCACTTGCACCTCAGCGGGGGTGTCGGCCCCGATAAAATAATCCCACGGAATGGTAGTCACCTCACCGTGCAGCCCAAACTCGACCCCCTTGTAGGTGCAGGCGGGGCCGCCGTTGGGCAGGATCTCCTGCCAGCCACCCTGGTAGTAATCGAGAAAAGCGCCCCAGCCAGAACCGACGCTCTGGACTGCGGGGGGGCGCAGCCCGCGCGGGGTATGCAACATGAACTCAGTATCGCTGGGTTTGTGAAGGAACTGGAAGATGTCGGCGCCCTTGTCCACCAGCACGCCGACGCGCAGAAATTCATTTTCCAGGAAGACCAGGCGCAGGCCCTGGTAGGTGTATTCAGCCAGCCGGCATTGATGATTTCGATAGGATGGCAGCATTGGTCTCTCTCGTTCGAAATCGGTTGAGTGGCAGGTGGGACAGGTCCTGCCCGTAGCCATGGGGTTACCCCTACCTCTAGTTCATCGAAGCCAGTGTATCCAGGTGTTCCTGCATCGACTGGTTAGAATCGAGCCGCACGATCGGAATTCCCATCTGGCGGCATGCGTAGGTGACTTCCCGGGATACATCGCCATTGGTGGCGACAGGGTGGTTGGAGGCGGCTATACGGAAAAGCAGGTCGGGATCAGTGCCGAGACTGATCATCACGTTGGGCCACATCTGGCCAAAGAAGCCCATTACCTTGTCTTCGACCGCTCCTTCCACGGCTACCGACTCGCCCACTCCCAGGTGCATTACATACTGTCCTTTAACACGTCCCAGCCGGGCGGTGGTGACGGGACCCGCCTGGCCCATGAATCCAACCGCCGCGCCGGTGAAGCCATCGACGTTGGCCTGGATAGTGACGTTGGGTAGTGACTTCCTGGGATCGTTGCTTCTGCCAGCCCACCACACCGAGGCTGCGCCGCAGTTGGAGACGGCAAAGAAATCCTCGCCCATATACTTCAGGTCGCCAAAGATGGGACCGATCTCGGGCTTGATCTGCTGCAAAAGCACCGCGGTCATCAGTCCCTTGATGTCACCCTCGCAGACGGTGGAAATGATGGGTTTGGGACCGAGATCATCTGCGCCGAAGGGCAGAAAAGCCGGAAGGGTGCAACCAACAATACCGTATTCGACCGAAAGAGTGGGCTGGCAGCGGACCGATACGCCGATGATGTTTTCGCTTTCCAGCTCCTTGAGGCGGTCACGGGCAGCCAGATAGAAAGCAACCTGCACCTGGAAATTGCGCGGACTTGCGCTGAGGTCATCGTAGATAATGGTAGTGCCGTTGTCGTAGAGCCAATCGAGGAAATGTTGTACCCGCTCCGGCTCGGAGTCGAGGATGTTTTCAGCCCGGCGGATTAGGGCATATTCGCCCTCGTTGAGAATGTCGCGGATCATCAATCGTTTTAGAGCGGGGATATCGTCCTGCAGATGCTCCATGTGAAGGGAGTAGGTGCCGCCCCATAGCATCACCGCGCTCCTGCGCATCCGGGCCACCGCGGACACGCCGCGAATCCAGGCCAACATGCGTTCAGGTTGTCCTCGGAGCCGCTCGTGTTGCACGGCATGCTGGTTGACGCCCGACTCCAGCAGGCTGGCTCCCACCGCGCTGATGCTGACAGTGCCGGGCAGGGCGGGATCATCCACGGTGTAGAGCATGGTGGGCAGGTTGGCCTCACGCACAAGGTCGATTACCACCATCGGAGGTGTCCAGAAGTGGGAACAGAGGATCATGCATTCGGCCCCCTTGGCCTGCAGATAACGGGCACAATGAGCGGCTTCCTCGTAGCGTCGCACACCGAACCAGTCGTTGGGATCTGGCCGCAGGCTTGCCATGGGATCCACCACCTGGCAATCGTGGTCGTTGAGGAATGTGATCAACTCCTGGTGCTGCTCGCGCAGGTAGGTCTCGCGTGGCAGATCGAAGAAGGAGTCTCGACCATCGGTGAAGGAGATTAGGCCAACTTTCGGTTTTGAACCTCGTTGTTCTGGCATTGATAGTTCCCCTACTTTACTTGTACTGACCGTACGATTGCGCAGTTTCAAACATGGCAATGATGATTTCCGGCCTGACGTCGATCATGTGGTTGCAGGAGGCCAATACATAGCCACCGCCCGGGCCCAGGGCGTCGATACGGTCCTTGACCTCGGTGACCACCTGGTCTACCGATGGATCGCCTTCCAGCCCTTCGATGGCACCGTGGAAGGTGAGAGCGTCACCGTACGCGGCTTTCAATCGGCGGGCGTCCATTCCTTCGGTAGATGTCTGTACTGGATTGAGCACGTTAACACCCACCTCCAGGAAGTCGGGGATCACGTCAAAGACCGCGCCATCGGTGTGGCGGAAGAGGACCGAATGGGGCGCCTTTTCGTGGATCAGAGCGTAGAGTTCCTGCTCGGCCGGTTTGATGAATTCGCGGTACATTTTCGGCGAGATGAGCAGGCTTCGGTTGCTTCCCAGGTCATCGCCGATTTCGACCATGTGCACATAAGGACCTACCGCGTCCAGGAACATCCCGTAAACATCCTTGTATATTTCCAGCAAATGGGCAATGATTGCCCTGGCCACATCGGGATAAAGGGCCAGCACCATCATGAATTCCGACATCTCCATGATCTGGCAGGCGCGATCCAGGAAGCCAAAGGTGATGGGGTTGCGGGCTACCAGCGCGTAGTCGGTATCTTTGGTCAGCCGCCGAGCTTCCACAGCCAGCTCCTCTGTGGTAAATAGCTCTTCAGCGGTAGGCCAGTTGTGGGCCTCCACTTCCCGGACAGTAGTTGCGCCCTGCAGGGGGCTTCGGACGATATTGACGTACAGGCCAGCCTTTCGATAGCCTACACCCCATGGATCGATGGTGGTGCCGTCGTCCAGGACCGTGCTTTTGGCGGTGGGGTTCTTTGGCAGGAAGAGGCGGCGGAAGTCGATGTCGAAGTATTCCAGGATTCGTTCGTCGTAGTAGTTGGCCGTGGTACCTGATCGAACAGGAGGGATTGGTTCCAGATCAAGATGATCTCGCAGCCGGAGATAGGTCTCATCCAGCAGCATGGTAGCGTTGCCCATCAAATCGAGGGGCACGCGGTCAGGTTCCTGGTGGTTGAAAGCTGCAAGTACGCGCTGGCGGTGGCTGTAGGCAGGCATTTTTTCCTCGAATCAGGCTGGGAGTCGGCCCAGCCGGAATCCTGGAAGGTGTGCAAAAACGTCGAAACCGGGTATTTCGGCATTGGTTAAGCCGGCGTACTGGTAAATGGCGGGCATACGTCGTCCCCTGGAAATCAAGATGACGCCATGACGCCCCCGTCGGGGGCGATGGCCTGGCCGGTGATCAGGCGGGCGCTGTCGGAGACCAGGAACTGGGCCAGACCGGTGAGGTCTTCAATTTCGGTAAAATGTTTCATCGGAATGCTTTCGGAGCGTTCGGCCAGGTATTCCTCGCGAGAGATACCCTGTTCGGCCGCGGTTTTGTCGGCGTAGCTGACTTGCATGGGGGTCAAGGTAACGCCGGGACAGATAGCATTGACTGTAACATCGTAGGGCGCCATCACCATGGCGAGACAGCGAGTATACATCAACAGCGCTGCCTTGCTGACCCGGTAGGGAATCACATGGGTGCCGGCGCGAACGCCATTGTAGGAGGCCGTTATCAGGATCCGGCCCTGCTGCCGTTCCATCATGTGGGGTGCGGCGGCACGGCAAGTCAGCGCCACACCCTTGATATTGACGTCCAGAACCAGGTCCCAATCGGCGGGCGTGATATCCAGGAAGTTAGCCGGACCCAAGACACCCGCGTTGGCGAAGAGAATGTCGATATGCCCGAAGCGGGAGATGGCAGTAGAAATGGCAGATTCGACGGCGACGGCGTCGGTGACGTCCAGGGGCAATGCGATGCTGTTGCCGCCCGAAGCAGAGATCCCGGCGGATACATCGGCAGCGGCCTGGCCATTGAGATCAGTTACGGCGACCGATGCACCACTCTTGGCCATCTGCAGGGCGAAACCGCGACCAATGCCACTGCCGCCGCCGGTGACAAACGCTACCTTACCCGTCAAATCGGCTGAAATCCTAGACATCCACAGTTCTCAAACTATCGCGGGTGACCGATCGCAAAAAAGGATGGTTTCATCTTAGCACAAGATCAATAGCGTGTCAAGGGAAAATGAACAAACTCGAAGCTGAATCTGTGAAAATGGGTTGACTTGGCGCCCTATTTGAGTTATAATTTGTTTGTGACTTTCGACTTCGAAACTCAAGGGATGGATCAATGGCCACAGATAATCGTTTGAACAACATGGTAACGCTCGTGGAGGAGCGTGGTTATTTGTCTGTGAAAGAGTTGAGTCAAACGTTCGACGTGTCTGAGGTGACCGTGCGACGCGATCTTCAGCGATTGCATGATGAGCAGCGCCTGCTACGGACCTATGGCGGCGCGGCGCGCTTGCCTCCTCAGCCGGGACAGCCGCCAATGTCCCTGGGAGAAAATCGTGAGACGGCTTCAACTTCGTCGGAGAGTTCCCTGATCGAACAGGTTGACGTACTTATCGCCATTTCGTTGAGCCCCCGTTCCGATATGATTCTGCTGGAGCGTGCCGAGAAGCATGGCGTGCCAATTGTGGCGGAGTCGCTGGCGATGCAGGGGGCCAGAACCCTGGTCGCGGTAGATAACTATCAGGCCGGCTGTTCGTTGGGGCGCTGGGCCGGGCAGTATGCGCAACAACATTTTGCAGGCCAGGCCCGGATGCTGGACCTGACCTACCACCTGAGTAATACGCAGGATCGCAGCAAAGGATTCCTGGCAGGCTTGCAGGAGATAGTTCCGGAGGCCAGGGTATCCCTATCGCTCAATACCCAGGCCGATTGGCAGTCGGCCTATCAATTGACAACCGATGCGATTCAGGTTTATCCTGAGATCAACATCATTTTTGGCATCAATGACACGACCGTTGAAGGTGCGATCCAGGCCTGCAGGGATCTGGGCATCCCGCCCGAGACCATGCTGGTCCTTACCTTTGGGTTGGAGGGGAATACCCTGAGGGAGGAGTTGCAACGGGAGGAGTATCTGAAAGCTGGTCTGGCCATGTTTCCCGAGATTGTTGGACCGACCTGTATCGAAGCTGCGATTGCCTCCTACAACCACGTGGATATGCCTGCTCAGTTGGTGACGCCCCACATGGTACTGACGGCAGACAATCTCGGCGACGTCTATGAGCAGGGGGAAGAGGGCTGGCGTTTTAAACCGGAAAACGGCGATTTGGCCCTTACAATTCCCATCCTGCGGGGCGGTGATGCAGGTGACACGCTGCCAGAGAAGGTGGGTTTTCTGGTGCCGTTCAGCGAACATGAGTGGTACAAAAACCTGTCGGCGGCCATGCAGGGGCATGCCAACAAACTGGGCATTGAATTGGACAAAACCGACGCGGCGGAAAATCTCAAGGACGAACTGGTTTTACGGAAGCTTAGTATCGCGGAGGAAGCCAGCAAGCTGGTCAAAGCGGGAGATGTCGTTCTGATCGATGGAGGGCAGGTGACCACCTACCTTGCCGACGCGTTGAGGGGGAAGAGTGACATAACGGTGATCACCAACGCCATGTCGGTTGTGGACGTGCTGCGAAACCAACCGGGAATCGCCTTGATATCAACCGGGGGGCTGCTTCGCAACGAAAGCCAAACCCTGACCGGCCCAACCGCTGAAGCCGTCTTGCGGGAACTGAGAGCGAACAGGTTGTTTCTGGCGGTCACCGGCGTGTCGCTTGACTTCGGTCTGTCTCACACCAACCTGGCTGAAGTGACCGTCAAGCAGGCCATGATCAGGGCCGCGCGCGAGGTAATTTTGCTGGCCGATCACACCAAGTTTGAGCAGGAATCGGTGGTGCAGGTCGCGCCCATCAGCATCGTGGACAAAGTGATCACCGATAACGCGTTGCCGGCCAGCACCCGCCTGGATCTAAGCAAACTGGGAATCGAGATCGTTCTGGCAAAGGCCTAGATTCGGTGGTCGTGCTGGCTCTCGCGATTTTGATCCTGCGTCAGCAACCAGATGTCATGGTGCGCAAGAATGACAACGGGATCAGGCCAAGCCGAAACGACAATAGGATTTTGTCCCTGGCAGACCCACTGCGAGTTAGCGTAAGTTTTGTGCAATTGAATCGCAACATTCGCTCCCGGTGGCGGGTATTTCGCAGGCAGTTCCAAGATGCGTCGCTCATTACTGCCGGGCGGATAATGTACGAGCGATGCAGCGTGCTATCCACAAATATGGCAGGTATCCGCTTCCATGACCATTGAACTGGACTTCACCGAGGCCGACTGGGAACGTGTCACAGATGCATGGACAGCCTGGTGGGCGGGCGATCTGGATCGGCCTCTCGTCATGATCGAGGGCATGGTTCAGGGCTCTGAAGCCGTTGTTGCCGCGGCACCGGATTTCACCAGCAATTTCGGTTTGGACGTCGCTGCCGGCAATGTCATCGACTGCTATCAGGCCCGGCTGGAAGCCACGCGCTGGTATGGTGACGACTTTCCCAAGTGGTGGCTCAACTTTGGCCCCGGCATTATGGCTGGCTTTCTGGGCGCGCGAGTCCACTGTATACCCGACACAGTTTGGTTCACACCCGGTTCAGTATCAGCCATTAGCGAAATTGACCTGGTCTACGACGCGCAGAACCCCTGGTGGCTGCGGACTCAGGAATTGACCAGGTTGGCAGTGAGTCGTTGGGGAGATGCCATCGCCATCGCTCATACCGACCTGGGCGGTAACTTAGACATCCTGGCCAGCTTGCGCGACACACAGCAGTTGCTCTTTGACCTGTATGATTCCCCGGAAGAAGTCATCAGGTTAGGTGATCGTATTACCACGTTGTGGTGGCGTTATTACGATGAATTGGCCGGGATCATCGCCGAGGCAGGTAGAGGCACGACACCCTGGGCCGCCATCTGGTCGCCGGAACGTTGCTACATGCTGCAAAGCGATTTCTCCTACATGATCTCACCACAGATGTTCGAACGATTCGTGCTGCCAGATCTATTCGCCTGCTGCGATGTGTTGGATCATGCGTTTTACCATCTGGATGGTAAGGGGCAGATCCCGCACCTGGACATGCTGCTCTCTCTGGGTGGGTTACGGGGCATCCAATGGATTTCCGGAGATGGCGCACCACCACCTGAACAATGGATTCCCTTACTCAAACGCATCAGGGATGCCGGTAAACTGTGTCAGCTTTATGTCTCCCCGGAAGGCGCCCTTCGTATCGTGCGGGATGTTGGTGGCCGGGGATTCGCTTTCTACATCCAGGAACCTATGCAACCAGACGAGGCCGCAGACTTTCTGAGTGTTTTAGAAGCCGAAGCCAAGGAAATAGGGTATTGAACTGATGAATCACCGAGAGCGTATCCTGGCAGCCATTCATCACCAGCCTCTTGATAGAATTCCCACCGATATGTGGGCGACCCCCGAAGTGCAAGAGCGGCTTTTCGAGTACTTCAGCATTGAAACTGCCGGGGATACCGAAGGCACCGCTATCAGCCTGTTGGGAGGTCTGCTCACACGCGATGTCGAAGCGATTCTGGAGCTATGGCAGATCCTTGGCATCGACGGCATTCTGAATATCTCGCCCCCCTATATCGGGCCTGAACTCCTTGAGGAGGACGTCTACAGCGAAAACGAGTGGGGGATGGGATTCCGTCCTCAGTCTTACGGCACGGGTTCGTACGATGAGCAAATCTATTTTCCCTTGGCCGAGGCCGAATCCATTGCCGACCTCGAGACCTATCGCTGGCCAGATCCAGACTGGTACAACTACAGCGTCCTGCCAGATCTGGTTGAACATTGCGGCGGGCGCGCCACCAGCCTGGGTTACACCGCACCATTTTTCTACCACAATCTCTTACGTGGTCTCGAACTTTCGTTGGTGGATACCTTGTTGCGTCCGGAGTTTACACATTACCTGGTTGGGCGCATTTCCGACTTCTTCACCGAGTACCACCGCCGCTGTTTCGAAGCCACCCGCGGTCTGGTGGATATGACCCAGGTGGAAAGACCGACAAATATGTCTCGTTCCTGACATATTCGGATGAACTCCACCACGGATTTGCGGGGGTTGATATAGATAGTGTATTCATTTTCCCACTTCGCGGTCCCGAGGAAATGTGGGAAGGTTCCGGGTGGATCTTTGAAGACCTCGACCAGTGCTCCATCCGGAGCCTTGGCGATCAGGTGCGGGAAAACGTCGATCCGCACGGCATTGTAGCCCCGTTCTACCAACTCATCGAGGGCCTTATCCCAATCTTCGAAACCGCCTCCTTTTTAACGACGGCGTATCCATGATGAGTCCCACATGGTAATGGCGAGGGGTTTTTGAAAATCTCTTATGCTTGGCATGGTTCTTCTCCTTGCATATTCAGTAACTGTGCGAACAGACATCAGATCATGCCTTCATCCCTCTGTTTGGTTCGGAAATGAAGGTTGGATTGTATAACTTGCAATAGGGCGAGTTCCACACGTTTTCGTACGTAAAATGGCGTCAGGAGACGTTATTATATGTTACACCCTAATCGGTGAGGACCTTGATTATGACCAAGTTGGTACTGTAGACGTAGCAGATGTAGGTCTGAATTGCGGCTATCTTCAAAGCTCTTTCCGCCTGGCGCAATGTTCTTCGTCTAAGTGGACACGTAAATGAGCACGGCGATCTGGTTCGGATTCAGTGTCTCAAGGGGCAGGTGTGCTTCCCCGTCAACGGTCACTGTTTTGACCAAACGATACTCTGGTGCCCGGATGAGTAGCGGCTGCCTTTCCGAGGCAGGGTTCCATGCAACGACCGCCAAGTGCTCGGCGATCCTGTAGGATTTGGCTACGATCGATGGGTTGCCGAGCTCGATCCCCTCGCCATCCACAAAGGTTCCTTCCAGTAGGAGATCGCCGTGTGCGTCGCGGATGCGATTGAGCTTGCCCAGGTAGGCCGCATAGTGTGGAATGTCGCTCAGCGTGCCCCGGCAGCGAAAGATGGTCATGTCAAAGCGCAGCCCATAGACAAAGGTATAATTGGCCTTGGTAAGGTAGTCGTCCTCGTCTTCACCGCACTCCCGGTTCATGCAGATATGCTCCGGGAACGTATAACGGTATAGCGCTGGGAAGGCACGGGGATCCGGCCAAGCTCCGTCCAATGAATGTGCGATATCCATATGCTGTCCATAGACGTCGACGGTGTGCTCCATGCACATGGCCGCCTCGGAATTGAGGGCCTTGACGTTGGCCCGCAACTGCCGATAGTTTTCGGCCTTGGTGGCAAAGGCCGTGCTCGGCTTGTCGTGGGGATGTGAACTGTCAAAGCATAGGACAGGTGTATAGCCGCCGATGTCGTAGAGCACGCCATCGGCGCCCATCTCGACGATTCGCCGGCCCACATCTAGCATTTTTTCCTGCCACTCCGGTGTGGAAGGACACATGCAGGCCAGAGGCATACGTCCGCTGGCAACACGGCGCCAAACGCCCTCGCCCGAGTAGGTCTCTGCAAACGAATACTCGACGTTCCATACATTCTTGAGCGAGATGCGATGTCCGACCTCGCGATAAAAGTCGGTGTCGCGATCCACTACGTAATAGCTTACAAAGACCAGCACTTTGCCCCCAGCGGCGTGGATCTCGTCGATGGCGGTTTTTAGTCCGTCCTCGCCGCCCATCGCCGGGTCGGGATAGTACTCGGGCCACTTGTGAGAGAATCCGCCTGGTATCCAGCCCAGAATAAAGACCGTGTCCATGCCGGACGCCTGCGCCTCTTTGTACAGGGCGGGGAGCTGGGCATAGTCGCGCAGTATCTCGCCATACTGGTGCTTGAGGATCACACGCAGCCAACCCTTGAAGCGTTTGACCCACACCGGTGGGGCAGGCGCTGACCACCAGGTATCATCTGCCCAGCGGCGGTATTTTTTGGCCCCGACGTGCCAATCGCCAGCGTGAGCTGAGACGACAAAGGGGCTGGATTGCCAATTTTCGCCCTTTTTCAGGAAGGGGAGCTTGACAAAGCTCAGTGACAGTGTCTCTCGCTTCATGTCCTTTTCGACGTTGAGGCACGTGCTCTGTAGGGAGGGATCATAGGAGCCCATATAGAGCCCTTCCTGCTCGTTGCACAGCTCGTACCACTGCATCGAGGCCGGACCCGGATAGAGCAGATACAGGTTGCGATGGTGCTGGTCCGGCGCTTCATATCCCCGGAAAGACGTGAACTCGCCAAAATCTGTGTGCAGGGGGGCGACGATCCGCTTTCCCAATCCGTCTGGCCACACGAGGATATCCTGGGCCGGGTCGCCTGCTAGAGACGCGATCCCCCCGACGATAGGAAAATGCAGCTCTGCGATCTCCACGTCTTGATCGTTGTCGATCTCAGCCCACGCCGTCACCTGGTCTCCGGACAGTTCAAAGCGGAATCGGAGGCCGATCTGGAGGATGCGATCTCGATAGCAGAGATGCCGGTACGTGACCGTGATCAGCTCTTCGGTCTTTGCTACCTGAGGGGCTTGCTCCTCCGGCCAGATGGCGTTTTCGTCACTGACATCGTCGCGGAAAATCAACTTCCAGCAGCCGCGCGGCTGGGCAATGTACTTGTGCCCCGTGATTTTGTTTTGGAACTGCACGATCTCTGCCCGCTCGGATAGGGCAAAGCGAATCTGGTCGTTTTCCAGGTAGAACAAGTCTTACCTCCATATCTGATCTGTATCTTGGTATGGGTGTTTATTCCTTCACCCGTGGGTTTTTTCAACGCGTCTCCAATCGTCGGACACTGTCCACTACCCGGGCGCCCTGATCCCGGTCCTGGCAGTGAACCACGAAAAAGGCCCTGACCTCGCTGTCCACCACTGCCTGGCGATACGCGCAAAACTCCTCCCACGAAAAAGGTTCGATGAATAGGGGCAATCGGTCCGTTGCCTCGGCGATAGCACGGATGTCCTGTGCCGTGAATCGTACCATCCCGACCTGGCGCGGCTTGAAAGCTAACACGTTTCCGAGATTGCGAAGCATATCCCAGATCTGCTTCGTAGTAACATCACGAGCAAAGACCCCTCCCTCGAAATGCCCCAGGAAAGATCGCAGATAGGGCGCAAGGAGTTGCTCAAACATCGGGGCAGAGATCAGGTCTGACACGTTATCACCCACATGGCCGAGGACAGGTCCCGGCGTCCAGTAGCCGCCGTGCCAGGTCGTCGCGTACCCTCCCAATGTTTCGCCACCGATCACGCGGCGTTGGTCCTCGATTAAGTCAATGACCGCATCGGTGCAGCGTCTCATCAACCGGTGTACCCTTTCGGGGTGTAAGGATAAATCGAGGAAAAAATCGTTTCCCCTGCATGCCTTGGCGAAATCACTGGGGTTGGCATCCAGTGCCCTGGGTTGCACGAGAAAGCAGCCACGCCCCTGCCGGGCAGCCCAGCTATTGGCCTTGGTCAATACCTGCCCCCAGGGGCTCTCGGCATCATAGCGGATTCGATCCCAGTCGAAGGTATCGTAACGTTCTATAACTGGTTGCATGGCGCTCGTCTGGGCGTAGAAAGAAACCTCTGCGCCCGCGACCGTGGCTGCGGTATTTTCCGCCCAACCGATACGAGGCTCGAATACGGGGATGAAGTCGTCATCCAGTCCCCACTCAGCCTTTGTCTGCCAGAAAGTTCCGTATTGGGCAAGGCGAAAGGAGAGGTGTTCCTCCAACTGGGCATCGTCGAAGAAATCGAAGGTGTCCAGTGGCCGCGGTGTTTTTACATCGATGGAGAGATCCCAGTTGAAGGAATCCCAGCTCTGGGGGATGACCGTGACAAGGTATCGTCGCTTTCCCTCAAACCAGGCTCGATGTCTTGCCACGACTGCTTCCAGATCGGGACGCCAGATCAGTTCAACACCAGTTTTGTTCATGGTTCTCTTCCGGGAAGTTTACCGTCAGCAAGACTCATCTTCGAAATAAACCGTCGCATGGTCAGGCCGGATATTGGTGAGTTGTCCGGTGTAATGGCGCAAATCACGAGCCTCGTAGGGATAACGGGTGATGGCTGCTTCATCGATGTCGATGCCTAAGCCAGGTTCCTCGGGAACGAACATCATACCGTCCTGAAAACGAACATGCTCTGTACTGATCTCTTTTCGATGGGGAACATCGCTCGCCATGGTCTCAAGAAGATAGAAATTGGGCGTACAGGCAGCGATCTGCAGTGTCGCAGCGTTTGCCACCGGGCCACTGGGATTGTGTGGACAGATCGGGAGGTGATGACATTCGGCCATCGCCGCTATTTTGCGTAGCTCTCCCAGGCCTCCCACATGAGTAACGTCGGGCTGGATGAAGTCGGCGCAGCCCAGGCGAAAGAATTCGGGAAAGTCCCAGCGACTGTAAAGCCGTTCACCTGCAGCAATTGACACGTCAATCCGCCGCCGGACCGCTGCCAGGCCCTCTTTATTGTCCGGCGGAATGGGCTCTTCGAACCAGAGCACCTCGAAATCCGCCA
>JAYELL010000040.1:0-8522 GCA_034717495.1 Chloroflexota bacterium
CAAGGAAACAGGGAAACAAGGAAACAAGGAAACAAGGGCGGCTAACTTGTCTACTTGTCTACTTATTTACTTGTCTACTTGTCTACTTATTTACTTGTCTACTTGTCTACTTATTTACTTATTTACTTGTCTACTTGTCTACTTGTCTACTTGTCTACTTGTCACCTTCCTATCACAAGCACGAAAGGGACAGATCATGACCAGCAGTGTTCAGGTCTCTCATGTCGCTAAGGCCTTTGGCCCGGTACAGGCAGTTTCTGATGTGACTTTCTCCGTTCAGGCCGGCGAGATTTTTGGGCTGCTTGGTCCAAATGGTGCAGGAAAGACGACTACGATTCGTCTCATTTTGGATATCTTCAAACCCGATCGCGGCCAGGTATCAATCCTGGGCGGTCCAATGTCTGAAGACAAGATGGACCGCATTGGCTACATGCCTGAGGAACGGGGTCTTTATCAGGACATGCCGCTGGAGTCCTGCCTGGTGTACCTGGCAACTTTGAAGGGACTCTCTCGAAGGGAAGCCCGCAACCGGCTGGACGGATACCTGGACCGCTTTGATCTTGCAGAGCACAGGCGCAAAAAGGTCAAGGAACTCAGCCGCGGCATGCAACAGAAGGCGCAGATCATCAATACGGTAGTGCATGGGCCCGAATTGCTGATTGTGGATGAGCCGTTCAGCGGATTGGATCCTGTCAACACCCAGCTGGTCAAAACCTTGCTGCTCGATCTGAAGGATAAGGGAACGACCATTATCATGTCGACCCATATGATGCATCAGGTCGAAGAACTTTGTGATCGTATCGTGCTCATCAACCAGGGACAGAACGTGCTGTACGGACCCCTGGAGCAGATTCGTCGCGATTTCTCCGGGCACGCAGTGATGGTCAAGGTCGACGGTGACCTGCCGGCGTTGACCGGCGTGCAGGACACCATACAGAAAAACGGATCCATCCAACTGGTTCTGGCAGATCAGACCGCTCCGCAGGAGATATTGCGGCAGCTCATGGCAGATCATGCCACCGTGGAACAGTTTGAGATTGCCGTGCCGACGCTGGACGAAATCTTCATCCGGACCGTAAACGAGCAGTAGATGGACAGGATTGGAAGAGCGTGATGTCAAAGCTGCGTTTGGTTGCCGAAAAACAATTTCGAAAAGAGGTGCTTTCGAGGGGATTCTTGTTTGCCGTACTGAGTCTCCCCCTGTTTCTGGCGTTTTCCATTGGCATGGGTGCCCTGGTGGAAAATCTGACCGAGGAAACAGCAACGGTCGGCTATGTAGATCAGGCTGGATTTCTCGCCGTGGCCTCCACGCCAGCCGCTGAATCAGGAGTGGTCCTGGTCGACTTCGACTCAGCTGACGCGGCTCGGGCAGCCCTCGATCTCGGCCAGATCGACGCGTTTTTCATTCTACCGCCAGATTACCCGGCCGACCCAAAGGTCGAGTTGATTTCCTTCGACCGGCTACCTGGTTGGGCCACCAGGCATTTCAACGATGTGCTGCGCGTCAATCTGTTGGCGGATTTCGACCAGATCGTCGTAGATCGCGCCCTTGCCGGACCGCGGATATCTGTGCAGGCCGTCGATGTCGAACGGGAGTTCCCTGACAGTGGTCCGCCACCGGGCAGCCTTCTCGTGGTGGTGATGGCAGTCCTATTCGCCTTCCTGGTTATGATCGTGTCCGCCACACTTATGGAGGCGGTGGTCGAGGAAAAAGAGAATCGCACCATGGAGATCCTGGCCACCTCGATATCGGTGGGTCGCTTGATGGCCGGCAAGATCCTGGGGATCGCGGCCATGGGGTTCCTGCTGTTCCTGGCATGGACGTTTTTCCTTGCGGCGGCAGGTTGGATCGCTGCCCAACTGTTCGACGTTTCGTGGCTGAAGGAGATCCAGGTCAACTGGCGGGACACTCTGCTGTTGGGCACAGTCGCAGTACCCGCGTTCCTGTCTATTGCTGCCTTGATGACGATGTTGGGATCGACGCTGATCGACTCTCAGGAAGCGCATCAGATAGGTCCACTGATGTTTATTGTTTTGATGGTTCCACTCTACTTTCTGGTTCCGATTGCCAGGAATCCTGCTGGCCCAGGGCCGGTGGCTGCCAGCATCCTTCCGTTCACGGCGGTGCCTGTGCTGGCGGTCCGCAGCCTCTTCATGGAGGTGCCTGCCTGGCAGTTCATCGCCGCTGCCGCGCTGTCTGCCATCTTTGCGATCGCGCTGATCTGGTTGGCGGGACGGGCCTTCAGGTTGAGCATGTTGCGCTACGGCAGCCGATTGCCGGTGGGTGACATTTTCCAGAGGAGATCAACGGGATCGCCGGCGGCACAGGCAAGGTCAGGTTGAGCATGAAAAAGATGTTGTTGGTCATGGTTAGCGAGATAAGCACTACCCTTCATCGCAAGACTTTTTTGCTGTTTGCGTTTGTGCTGCCATTGGTGCTTGGCCTCGTTGCCCTGGGCTTCGTGCTATTGAAGCGGGATTCCGCGCCGGCAGCGGTTCAGGTTGACAACGCGCCACCGTTGTCGAGTGCGAAGATGCCGCGCCATGGCTATGTAGATCTGGCGCCCCTGACTGAAGTGCGCCCGGATGGCATGCCGGCGGGGACGCTGACGGCATTTGCGACGGAAGGGCAGGCTCGGGCTGCCCTGGAGGCAGCCGGGATCGATGGTTACTATGTGATCCCGGAGGATTATCTGGAACGCGGCGGACTCACCTATGTGGCGCCGCGCTACAATCCTATCGAGGACCGGGTTTCCACGGGCAGTCTGGAACGCATGCTGCTGGCAAACATGCTGGACGGAGACGACGCGCTGGCACAACAATTCATGCAGCCAATGGAACTGTCCAGAATGCAGCTTTCGCCAGCCGAAACGGATAGTGCCTCGGAATCCTGGATATCTGAAATGTTTCCCACATTGATGGTGCTGGTGCTCTATATGGCGATCATGATGCCGGCCAGTACCCTGCTCAACGCGGTGGCCGACGAAAAAAAGAACCGGATTGTCGAAGTCCTGATGACCTCGCTGTCGCCCGTGCAGTTGATCACCGGCAAGATCCTGGCCCTGGGGATTCTGGGCTTGTTCTCGACTGCCGTGTGGCTCGCGATACTGTTCCTTGTGGCAACCAAGGGCGGATCGGCGCTGTCCGTGCCGCCCGATTTTGATCCCCCCATGCAGATGCTGTTCTGGGCCTTCGTCTATTTCCTGGGCGGCTTTTCAGTTTACAGTGCCCAGATGGCCGGTGCAGGCGCCATGTCGTCTGACCCCAAGGAGGCGAGGAGCGCGGTGCTCGTCATCATGGGTCCCATGATCGTAGCTTACATGTTTATGATCGTTGTCATCCTGAATCCCAACGGCCCTATTGCGTTGTTTGTGAGTCTGTTCCCCCTCACATCGCCGGTGGGCATGATCGCCCGGATGTCGGTGACCGAGGTGCCCCTCTGGCAGGCCACGCTGGCTGCCGTGCTGCAGTTCCTGACGGCGATCTGGATTGTGAGACTGGTAGCTCGTCTGTTCAGAGCGAAGTATCTGCTGTCCGGACAAACTTTTTCGGTCAAGGGATATTATGAGGCGCTGTTGGGACGGGCCTGAACAGCGCCTCGCCGGTCTCGCAGGCGATTATCCCTGATCGAACTTGATCCAGACTTCCCCCTGGCCCTCTGGGACACACATGCGGAAGTTCTGGCTATCTCGTTCGCCATTGCCATCGAGCACCCAACCCTCGTAACATCCGGCCACACTGCCACCCAGCTGATTGGGCGATAGCTTGTACTCGTAGTTGTACTGCCCATTGGGCCCCGAACGTTTGTCCCCGGGCCAGCTGCGTGTGCTGTCGGAGATCGGTAGTTTGCCCACGCCATCCTTCTCCAGCCAGATGAAATAACTGCCCTGGGCCTCGCCGCCGCGCCCGCCGTGAACGAAAGCAAGAGTCAGCTTTAACTCCGTGCCGCCGTTGGCAGCAAAGGAAGGCCCGCCCCGTACGTTGAACTTGCAGCCATCGCCGCCGATACCCGCGCAGGGATCGGGGGCCGCCGGTTTGGGTGTTGGCGTTGGCGGCAGCGGCTTAGCCGTTGGCCTGGGCTTGGGCGTATTTGTGGGCACCGGTGTGTCGGTCGGTGTTGCTGTCGGAGGCACCGGCGTATCAGTCGGCACCGGTGTGTCGGTCGGGACTGGCGTATAGGTCGCTGTTTCGGTTGGCGTGGCCGTGGCCATCAACATGGCTATGTGGGTCTTTGTGACCGCAGCCACAGCAGCGCTGGTCGGTGTGAAGGTTGGTACCATGGACCGGACCTGGGTCGGGGTTGTTTCCACCGCTGTTTGCGGGCCACATGCCGTGATGGCGATCAGGCTTACAATCAACAGTATCAACAAGGTACCGCGATGGGGCAAGCGTCCCGTCATTATCGATGATTTTGAAAAGAGGCCGGACTGCCGACCCCTCCCGGGTGCATTTTTCATTTGGTTTTCATCCTTGGTTGAGGATTTGGGCCGTCTGTCCACAGGAAAAACAAGGACTCTTCAGGCCCATAGGTACGAGGCCCAATTATACCACGGCAGCTGGGCCACCAGAAAAAACCACATTCAACGCTCGTTTGAGCTTGGGCCGGTCTGTGCGAAGCCTCCCGCAGTGCCAGCGGAGTGGGCCCGACCGAGCCCAAATGAAAGGACCGCGGACACCATTACCCGCACCCTTCGATACGGCCTGGCTGGCTAGCTCTCGTACCGTCTGCTACCTCACGGTACGCCTGCTGGCGTGACGTCACGCACCGCCCGCTGGCGTCGTGCCTCGCGGCGGCCTACTCGGGATGCAGCCAGTGTTCGGCACGTTCCTGACCAAGGCAACTTCTGTCAGAATGGCATGGTTGTGGTACAATCGAATTGTCGGCAACTGGAGTACTCAGTTCAGGTGTCGGTAAAAATGCCACCCCATACCAGATAGGAGCCTTTCTAATGGATTATCGTTTTCTTGGCAGATCGGGATTGCAGGTTTCTGCTCTTTCCCTGGGATCATGGGTCACCTTTGGTTCTCAGTTTGGAGAGGACCAGGCCTATGATTGTATGAAAACAGCCTTTGATTCCGGTGTCAACTTTTTCGACAATGCCGAGGGATATGCCGCCGGCGAGGCGGAGGTCATCATGGGCAATGTCATCAAGCGTGCAGGCTGGAAGCGCTCCGATCTCATCGTTTCCACCAAGATCTTCTGGGGAGGCGGTGGTCCCAACGATGGAGGCCTCTCTCGCAAACATATCATCGAGGGCACGAACGCAGCCCTGGCGCGGCTCCAGATGGATTACGTGGACCTGGTGTTCTGCCACCGGCCTGACCAGAACACGCCCATCGAGGAGACGGTCCGGGCAATGAACTTTTTGATCGACCAGGGAAAGGCTTTTTATTGGGGTACCAGTGAGTGGAGCGCCCTCCACATTTTGGAGGCCTACCACATTGCCCGTCGCGAGCACTTGATTCCTCCAACGATGGAGCAACCTCAGTATCACATGCTGCATCGCGAGCGTGTTGAAAGGGAATATGCCCCTCTGTACGAGGAGATTGGCTTGGGCACAACCATCTGGAGTCCTCTGGCAGGTGGAATTCTAACGGGGAAATATGACGACGGGATCCCTGAGGGCACCCGCATTTCACTGCCCGGTTATGAATGGCTTCGTGATAGATTTGAAAGCGAACAGGGTCAGAAAAACATCGCCAGGGCGGGTGATTTGAAGCCGGTCGCTGATGATCTGGGCTGTTCCCAGGCACAGTTGGCCCTGGCATGGTGCTTGAAGAATCCCAATGTCAGTACCGTCATTACCGGGGCAAGTCGACCGGAGCAGGTCGAGGAGAACATGAAGGCGTTGGACGTGGTTGAAAAGCTCACGCCTGAGGTCATGGAGCAGATCGAGACGATTCTCGACAACAAGCCGGACCAGGAACAGGTGTTTCGCTAAACCTGGCGTTGTTCCGAGGGCCGACTATTTCGATCGATAACACATGAATCCCACCGACATCTATCAATCGATCGCATCAGCGACGAGTACCATCACCACCGCGGACTTCACGCGCAATCTGCTGCTTTCGGTCTTGATCATCGTTGGGTTGGTATTGCTGCGGCGACTGGCCATGCGCTACATCTACCGGCAGGACCTGAAGTCTGCCGATCGCTACCGCTGGACCAAACTTGTAAGTTACGCAATTACGGGAATCGGAATCGTTGCTATCGGTGCCGTCTGGTTTAGCGGAATCGGTGGGTTTGCCACGATTCTGGGTCTTATTCTGGCAGGGCTGATCATTGCTCTGAATGAACCTCTGACCAACATTACTGCCTGGGCCTATATCCTGTGGCGAAAACCGTTCGTTCTCGGAGACCGCGTCGCTCTTGACGATGTACGCGGGGACGTTGCCGACCAGGATCCCCTCACTTTTTCGCTGCTGGAAGTGGGGGCACCTGACAACAGCAGTGCGCGTCAGTTGACCGGCAAGGTCGTTCATGTACCTAACCGGTTCGTTTTCTCGCAGGCAGTGAAGAATGAAAGCGAAGGTTTCGAGTTCATATGGCACGAGGTCCCGGTGGTAATCACATTCGAAAGCGATTGGGAAAAGGCCAAATCGATCTTGACCGAAATCGTGGAAAAACATGCAGCGGATCTTGTGCCAGATGCAGAAACTGAGTTGGAGCAGGCATCATCCAAACTGATATTTGCCACTGGAAACGCTGAACCGGCGGTGTATACTCGAGTCGTGGATCACGGCATCGAAATGGCGATGCGATTTGTGGCAGGCGTTCGGAGACCCCGACAGATGGAGCAAGCCATCTGGGAGGATGTGCTACGGGCTTTCGCAGCCGAACCGGACATCGCTCTTGCTTACCCGACACAACGATTCTTCCGCAATCCCGATGAAGGGAAACCTGGCGTTGGTGGACCCCCTGTCAGTAGATAATCCAATTCTCTGTTTGTGGGCGGATGAACCATCTGCCCCTGCGCGGCCTTGAGGAGGCCAAAAATGGCAAAGAGCAAAGTTGCAGTTCTAAGTACTTCTCCGCAGACGGTGCTGTCCGATTATCACAGGTTGATGAACCTGGCCGATTATCGGGAGGTGATCGCCCGTGATGTGGATACAGCCCTCAAGATCAATATCTCGTGGCACTTCTTTTACCCCGCTAGTTCGACCACTCCCTGGCAACTGGAGGGGGTTATCCGGGCCATGGAGCAGGATGGCTACGACAAGGACTTGATCCATGCCTGCCACAACCGCACAGTTGTAATCGACTCCCATCTGGGTGAAAGAGAAAACAAGCAGGTAAACGTCGTGGATGCCCACGGCCTGCGCAATATCCACCTCTATGAGGGCGAGGAATGGATACATATCCGCGATGCAGTGGGCGATCTTGCTGACAAGTTTCTGGCCTTGAATGAGGTCTATCCGGATGGGTTCTACATCCCGAAACGTTTCATCGGGGAGAACATCATCCATCTGCCCACGGTTAAAACGCACATATTCACGACCACGACCGGCGCGATGAAGAACGCATTTGGCGGCCTTCTGAATGAGCGCCGCCATTGGACCCATCCTGTGATCCACGAGACGCTGGTAGATCTTTTGATGATCCAGAAAGAGATCCATCGGGGCGTCTTCGCAGTGATGGATGGCACCTTTGCCGGGGATGGCCCGGGCCCGCGCTGCATGGTGCCCTACGTGAAGAATGTGATCCTGGCCAGCGAGGACCAGGTAGCAATCGACGCAATAGCGGCAAAGCTTATGGGCATTGATCCCATGTCGATCAAGTTTATTCGCATCGCCCACGAGATGGGATTGGGCTGTGGCGACCCGGACCAGATAGAGCTGGTGGGAGACGAGGAAACTGGCCAGCAGAATTGGCATTTCGAGGGCCCATTCCGTGAGATGACCTTCGCATCGAGGATGCAACACAAGATCTATTGGGGTCCGCTCAAAGCCCCCTTGGAATGGTCTTTGAAAACTGTGCTGGCGCCATGGTCCTACATTGCATCGGTACTCTACCACGATACCTTCTGGTATCCTTTCTTCGGAAAACCGAAAATGCAGGCTGCTCTTAACAGCGAATGGGGCCGCTTGTTCCGGAACTGGGAGGTCCTCACTCCCGACGAAAATGGTTTCGCCGACGTCGGGCAGGAAGCCCCGGAGCTTCAACTCACCGGTTTTGCCGCCTTCCTGCAATCATTGACGATTCTGGGAACTACTATTACGGAGGCACCCGAGTTTGCCTCACGCAAGCAGCAGCGACTCTCGGCAGGCCATGAGGAGACCTCGCCCGCTGTGAGCGAAAGCGAAGCCAGTCTGGCAATTGGCGGCCTGGCTGCTGTTGCTGTGGTACTCGGGGTGCTCTGGTTCCTGATTAGCAGGTTGCGGGGAAACGACAGCGAGTGAGACGTTGAAACCGATGGCCGAAAAACCATCCACCGGTTCAACTGAGAGTCGAGTTCAAGATACTCTTCATGCCGCGGCGGCCCGGGGTTGGACACCCGGCGCCCCCCGCCGGGGGGGGAAAC